>CADCTM010000001.1 GCA_902805485.1 uncultured Coleofasciculus sp.
CACAAACGAGATGGCTTCTTTCTAGACCACGGTGTTTGGGTTCATCGGTTCGACGCCAATGAATGCTTTAATTATCCAGATGATGTTGTACGACGATTTTTACAGAGATTAAAGCGATCGCACAACCATTAAGCTAAATATAAGAAAAGCGATCGCCCTTCTCATCTACTCACCTTAAAACACTTCTTCTACATGACATGAGCATATCAGCCGGCGAAGGCAGGCTTTGTTCCTGTAGCCCCATTATGTCTGCGGGCTATTACTTCTTTTAAACTCCCCAGGCCGGATTCGAACCAGCGACCAATCGATTAACAGTCGATCGCTCTACCACTGAGCTACTGAGGATTGTGTAGCTAACCTTAGCCACGATTACTAATAGTAGCGATAAGACACATGATTTGGCAAGCCCTTTGGCAAATTTTTTTTAAACCCCCGTTAGCGCGTTGTTGTCACCCTAGCTAGAGGCGAGGTAAAGCTATGCTAATGGTATCCTTCTTGTCTTAATCAGATTCCATGCTGACGCATCATCGCAGACCAGTTTGTCTTTCCCTTGTCTCTACCGACTTGCCAATTTGGTCTACTGTTGAAACTGCCGCTACGCTGTATCAAAAAGACCAAGAGCGATTTCACCTACTCCTCAATGAGCCAAGTATCCCTGATCAGGAACCCGAACAACAAGCGATCGCTCCCAACGAGCAAAACCCTAGACGCCGACTTTTGTGGCTCGAAATTTCCCCTTACCGGGTAATTATGACGATGCAGGAAAGTGGAAAATGGAGTTATCGTCACCTCTGGGAGCCTGGAGTTTACGGCGTCAGTCGCTATTGGCTCCAAGGCGACTCGCTCAAAGGTTATGAGTTATTACGCCTGAGAAATTACACCCGCAGTTTAACCCTAGAAGGTCGCCCCTTACCCCAACATCTGTGCCTGGAGTATGAGCTGTGGGCAGAAAAGGTTCAACTGGGTTGCTATGTTTTAAATCTACAAATTCATCACTAGCTCTCTTCAGCCTTCACTCTCCAAACTTGACCCCCCCAAAAAAATTGTAGTACAATTCAAGGCTTGTATACTACAAATGCGGGGCTGGTAAAAAATGAGCTTTGAAGTGATACCAGCACTGTGTCAGGAGCATCATGGCTACTTTTCGGGATATCCTCAACTATTATCGTCCCTACCGGGCGATCGCTATTTTTAGTATTGCCGCCGCCAGTATCTTTGAAATTATCGATCTTGTTGTACCTTATGCGATCGGGCAAGTTCTAAACGTTCTATCACTTTCTAAGCTGGATGGGGAAATTCAGCACCTGATCGAAAGCATTGCCGTGCTTACTAACACTCAGGTAAATCAGTTCTTATCCCTAACTGTACTACTGGGCTTAATTTTCATTGTCACCGTAGTTAGGGCGCCGCTTCAAGTCTGGTTGAGTGGATGGTTTCATTGGGCGATCGCTCTTCGTTCCCGTCGTGATCATTCCCAAAAAGCCCTCGAAAAAATCCTCACCCTACCTCTAGAATTTTACGACGAAAACAACCCCGGACGGATTGCCGGACGAGTAGCCAGAGGACTTGCTAACCACACCTGGACTTATCCAGAAATCTCTAAAGAGCTTATTCCGAAACTGTTTCGGGTGTTAGGCATCTTTGTGATCATCTGGTTTATTGAGTGGCGCATCGCCGTTGTGTTTTTGATTTCCTTTATTGTGATCTTGAGCTTCAGCCTCAAAGACCTGATAAAAATAATAGGCAAAGAAGAACTTTTCGATAAACATCAGGAAAATACCGAAAGTCGTACCTCAGAAATTGTCACCAACATCAAAACCGTTAAAGCTTTTGCCACCGAAGCAGCGGAATTGAAACGACAAAGCGATCGCTTAGACCGCGAATTGAAGGTAGTCTTGTATCGCATCCACTTGGGTTACGTCAAACTTAGTGTCTGGCAAACAACTATCATTCAAATTTGTATTTTTAGTGTGCTAGCGCTCACCTTAATGGCGACGGTACAAGGAGAGATTTCTCTGGGATACTTTGTTACGACGTTAACGATTTCCAGCATGGCTTATGGGGAGTTAGAGCCGCTAAGTAACCTTGCCGAAGTCTTTGCGCGTCGTTATGCCTCAATGCTGCGCTTCCATGAGTTTATGCAGCATCCCACTGGAATTGATGCAGCCGGTATTGTTTTAGATTCAGCACAGAGGGCAAAGTCCTACCAATTTACGGGTAAAGTTGAGTTTTCCCATCTGAGTTTTAGTTATGACTCTAGTCGCCCAGTTTTACAGGATGTTCAGCTATTAATTGAGCCTTATAAAACGGTAGCATTGGTTGGGCGATCGGGTTCGGGGAAGTCTACGCTGGTTAAGCTTTTGTTCCGGTATTTTGAACCGAATCAAGGTGCGATTTTGATCGATGGTGTAGACATTCGCCAATTGGATATTACAGGTTATCGAAGGCGTTTAGCGATCGTCCACCAAGAAGTAGATGTCTTCAACGGCACTCTCCTGGAAAACCTCACCTACGGCAACCGCAACGCTAGCTTTGACAAAGTTCAAGAAGCTTGTCGCATTGCCAGAGTTGATGAAGTCATTGGACAATTGCCCCAAGGTTACAATACCGTAGTCGGGGAGCGGGGTGTGCGACTATCCGGTGGGCAACGGCAGCGGTTAGGAATTGCTAGAGCGTTATTAGTCGAGCCGGATGTTTTAGTATTCGATGAGGCAACTTCTAGCTTGGATTACGAGTCTGAGCGCTCTATTCAGTTAGCGATGAGAAGTATTCAAGGGACTCGTACAACAATTATTATTGCCCATCGACTCAGTACGGTTCGGGACGCGGATAAGATTGTGGTACTAGATCAAGGTCGAATTGTCGAAGTGGGAAATCATGCAGAATTAGTCAGTCGCGAAGGGATTTATCACCGCTTGCACTCGTTGCAAGAAACAGGTGAATTACTGTAAATCAATGGCGTTGCTGATTGTGTAATGAAATTTGCTGTACGGGTAGGGCGGGGAAAGCAAACTTCATTTACTTCGTTGCTGACTTTAGAGATTCTCCTAACCCCCCTTAATAAGGGGGGAAAGAAATTCAGGCGTCCCCTTAAGCGGCAGTCGCGGCAGCATGAAAGCGCTGTTCCTGCTCAACCACAAACACATTGGCGTAAAGATTTGCAATGATTTGCTTGCCTTCAAGCGTTAGCTCTAAGTAGCGCAGCGCCTCTGTAATATAGGGATAGACCCCATTCCAGTAAAACTTGGAATAGTTTTGGCGCAAGTCTCCAGGATGATTGTAGTTTAAGGCTTGATTTACGCCAGTTTCTTCAAACTCGTAGAACAAGGCGCTAATCTTCTTCAGGTATCGGGGATCAGACAACTGACCAATTAAATCCGCCGCCCTCACCAAACCTGGACAATTAACTCGATCTTGATGATCTTCATCCTTGGGTACGGGAAAACGAGTTAGTTCAATGTTGAGCTTAATGATGTCGGCATCAATTAAGACATGACCGCCAAAGCGCTCTTCAATGAACAGTTTGCCTCGATCCACATGGTGAGGAGTGAGACTAGCATCTGTCGCACCGGGCGGGAGAGTGACCATTTTACCGTCTACGCCCGTAGCATACAGATTGTCGCTCACTCGGTCTTGTCGGCACACTCCTTTGACATAACCAATGTCGTGGCACAGCAAGGAGATAATGCCGTGCATCCAGTCTTCACAAGAAATCCCGCCTTCGCGGATGTGCTTGCCTCGAAGAATTTCTTGTCCAACTAAGGTAACTAAGATCGTGTGTTCAACATTGTGATAGAGGGCATCGCTGTTAGCAATATTTTCTAAAGCCATGCCACCCGCCCAGCCTATAATATCGGCAAACTGGGAGTTCCAGCCGCCGTAGGTACGCTCGTAGCCTTGTCGAATCTGTTGAACAAAGTGGTCAATAAGTAGTTGGGTAGTGTCAAACATAGGAAGTCCTCAATCTTAGAGTCATCGGGAATTTAGAGTTATGAGGCAGCACAGCACCGCATCATAAATTAAGTTAAGCTTCATCTTTACAGGAAACGTACAGGTGAGGGCTTCATACCCCCATTAAGCTTTTGGTCAGACTAGTTTTACAACGAGTTTGTGATTTCAAGAAAAAAGTCAGCGTTGCTCGCGCTTTGGCATTGAGGCAATACAGACAGCTTCCTCAGCAGTAGAACTGGAAACATGGCTACGAGACATAAACTGGATACTTCTACTATCTCTGAATATTACATAACAGGTTGTGATGAGATTTTTTAGATATGGGTGATTGTTTGAGTACCGCCCTGTGAGGTGAGTCACAATCTTGGAGCAGAGCGGTTTTGCCTTGTGCTTAGTATAGCCAGATACAAATTTTTCTTAACAAGATTTCACTGACTCAAAGCAAGCTAAAGCTTTTGGTCACATAGCGCGGCGGCATGATGGCGGATGTGGTCTTCAATAAAGGTAGCAATGAAGTAATAACTGTGGTTGTAACCTTCTTGATATCGCAACGTCAGCGGTTGCCTAACCTTTTTACAAGCTGTTTCAAATACTTGAGGTAGTAATTGCTTTTCTAAAAAAGGGTCGGTTGTTCCTTGGTCGATGAGTATGGGATGGTTATAGTTAGCGGTTATGACAAGTTCGCTTGCATCGTAATCACGCCAGGTTTCTTTGTCAGCACCTAGATAATTAGTAAAAGCCTTCTCACCCCACGGGCAACGCATTGGTGCGGCGATGGGGGCAAAGGCGGAAACTGATTGATATTGTTGTGGGTTTTTCAAGGCACAAATTAGTGCGCCATGTCCACCCATTGAATGACCAAATAAGCCTTGTTTTTCGGGTTTGATGGGGAAATTTTCGGCAATTAATGCGGGCAATTCGTGGACGATATAGCTGTACATTTTGTAGTGAGATGCCCAAGGTTCAACGGTGGCATCGACGTAGAAGCCGGCACCTGTACCAAAGTCCCAATCATCATCTTCGCCGGAAATGCCTGTGTTGCGGGGGCTGGTGTCGGGCGCAACGAGGATTAATCCATACTTGGCGGCATATTGTTGTGCGCCGGCTTTTGCCATGAAGTTTTCTTCTGTACAGGTTAAGCCGGCAAGGAAGTAGAGTACTGGAAGCGGTTCTGATTTTACTTGGGGCGGCTGGTAAATTGAAAACCGCATCTCGCTGTTACAGGTTTCTGAGGGATGGCTATAAACGCCTAGAGTACCGTCAAAGCAGCGATTTTCGGAAATTAGGTTAAGGGATGAGGGCATCGATTTAATTTTGATTTTTGTGCAAGGATTTATTTTATTGATGAAACCACAGATGCACACGAGATTTACACAGATGAATTCGGATGAGTCATCTGTGTCTTGGTTGGCAAGGGTTGTGCCGAGATTGTTGGTTAACTGATTTCAACGGGTTGTCGATCTGGATCAATTTGGCGATCGCTTTCTTTGGGGTGTTTGCCATCGAGTAGGGCACTGACTGTCATATCTCCCATGACGTTAATCGCAGTACGGTAGCGATCGAGGAACCAGTCTACTGTTACTAACAGGGCGATGTATTCTGTCGGTAAGCCAACGGATGAAAATACGAGTGTTATAACACCATGCGTCTAGGGAAGTGCCCTGAAGTAAACAGAAATTATTTATAAAATTCTCTAATTCAGATAGGCTTGGATTAAAGTTTTTGCTTGAGGGAAGAACGCTTCAATGTCTTCAGTTTTTGGCTAAATTTCTACCCAAGATCACGCTCTATCAAACACTTAATCCAAACCCTTAATTTGCGATAGTTATCAAGTGAAAAACTCAGAAAAGGTAGCTGAGGCATAATCGTTTCAGCAACAATATTGTCACTCAGTTGATAACCTTGTAACGGCTCGCTCTGATTAACTGGAGCTAATAATTGTGTTTCAAAGATTGCCTTTGGCTGAGAATTATTCAACCCATTCTGAG
>CADCTM010000002.1 GCA_902805485.1 uncultured Coleofasciculus sp.
TTGGTTTTTTCCCAATTGACTTCTCTCGTTTATAAGTAGCCTATCATAACCGGATTTGGTATGATATCAAAAGGTTCTGGCACGGCGAAATCTATTCACTTATCATACATTCCGTAAAACGTTCTTTTTACAGAAAGTTAGTGGGGCGGATAATATTTGCGATCGCTCTCATTGAACTTCCAGCCTGTTTGCTCCTCAAGATACTGCTGGCTAGTCTGAGAGCCAGTCTTAGCACAGGCGGCAACATTCTTAGATTCGATACTAAAGCGAACACTTGTACTAGTTTACTTTGAGGCAGTAAACTAATTCTTTCCCGTTCGCTTCACTTGAAACCCGTGGTGTACTCCTACAAAATTCCAACTGACCTAATTCCAACTACAGAGCAAGACAAAAAAGCTTTTGCCGAACGGATATTGCAGCGGCAACCAGCTCTGCTGGAATTACCTCTTATTCTCGTCCCAGAGCATCAACTTCTAGTCCCAGAAGAATTTCGTCAGCACTCGTCCGTTGTAATATCTGCCTTAAATCGATGGATGACACGAGCAAAAGAAGAAGATTTGCGACTAAATATTGAGCGACCTTGGATTCCAAAAGCCGAGATATACATCCCTGACACCCCTATAGGACTCAAATTTTTCAAAATCGCTAAAGCGATCGGAAAAATTCCCTCCACCCTGAAGATCGTCCCTAAAAACCAGAACCAGGCTTACTGGCTTCTAACTATGCGCTACTTCTGGCAGGCAAGAGGAGTACTTTTCGCTCATAAGCTTTTGGGAGTGATTCCCAACCCAATAGAAGAACAAGCAGTTCTCAGCCGTTACTTACCTTCGACAAGCCTCAAAAACCTGGAATTAATTACAAACATTGACTTGGCTTGCTTCAAACTCCTAGTCAAGGGAAAACCATATATCAGAAACTGGGCAGCAACACAGGAAATTCACTATCCCTTCAAAAGCCCGATGGAGCTATTCCTGAAAATTCAAACGCAGAGTTTTCGACTGAGTTGGAAAGTGGGTCCAGATGACTCAGAACCCAATTGGCTATCTAATGCACAACAAAGAGATAACATCTCTGCCCGGATACGACTTCTAAAACAGAAGCCTTGGCTAAAAACTGCTGCCATGAGACAGCCTTACTCAGACATGGAACAAGCCTATCTTGATTTTCTTCAGAAAATCGGCTGGTACAGTTATTGGCTCCTGGCGCTGCGAGACCACTTTAACAACAAGCATTGGGAGAAAAACCTTCTCAGCTCTCACTGGCAGGATTACATCAATGCTTTGAAAGCTGGGAAAGAGTTATTTGTCTCGGAGTTCGACTGGCGTGGGGGACAACCCTACAAGACAAAGACAACCAGCAAGGTGCAACGAGTTGAAGGATTTATAGACAAACTCGGCTATATTCACTGGGTCTGTACGTAATATTTCTTAACAAGTTCAAAAAAACCGCTTCAGTAACTGTTCGGGTTGGTAGTGTCTATAGCAACGTCTCAAATGTTGATAGACAACAGCCCGAATCATGATTAGTTTGCTCCTACCAAGAAGATTATTAATTTTAGATACTTTAAGAACTTACTTTCTTAAAGCTAAATTACAACAAGTTGAACTAATTCAATTAGCGGGACTTAGACAGATTTCAAGCCCAAACAAAGCCAAAAGTTGCGATGTTCGCTAAGAATACGTCCCTATTGCGGTTCAACCACTCCACTTGCGCGGAAAGACATCGCTGTCCGAAATGCCTCTAATGCCTCAGTAAAGGTGTTTAAAGGTTTGGCAGCCCAACGCCTTCTTAATCCTCCAGTTAAGGTGTGCCATAAAATAAAGGTATAGGCACAAAACACAAGGATAAAATGTCTAAGTAGGCTGCGCGAGTTTCTAACTTGATATTCTTTAAGCCCTAGCCATCCCTTGGCTTCTCGATAAAAAACTTCCACCCAATTCCTTTGAGCATAAGTGGTTACTATCCACTCATCTGTAATAATGGATGAGTCAACATTGGTAATAAAATAGTCAATATCACTGGCTTGGGCAAAGGTTGAGGCATTCATGACGATAGCAATTGTTCTCGTTCCTTCAAGCTGTGATAGTTCAACTTCAACAGTTGCCACCCAAACGGTTTTCGGTTTATCTAAATTGAGTTGAACAGGGGTAAAAGCTGCACTCTGCAATGACTGGGCTAATTTATCTAAGCGAATCTCTTGGAGTTTATTTGCTTCGCTTTCAATTATCACTTTGCGGTTTTTGGCTAATCCTCCTAAATACTTGAGTTTCTTTTTTTCCAGCTCCAGCAGAAAGGTTGTGTTATTTCCATAGCCTGCGTCAATTATTACGATACTCGGTCGATATCCTCTCATTAAGCTTTGGTCAACTAAAGCTAAAGCTAGCTCCGGCTTTTTCTTGAATTCAAGGTCTTTTTTTCCCTGATGTAAAGAACTGGAATGTTGATATAACTCTATATCTAACGGTAGGCTTTTTTTCCCGTCATATAGATGTGTTGTTACCACCACTATCGGGTTATCGGTTTTCCCAATTTCTCCTATGTATTGCCGTCCTACTCCGTCTGTAAAATTGCCACTCTTCCTATGACCTGAATCATCGATAATCAGGGTAAATCCCCTACTAATTCGGGTTTGGCTACACTGATTCATCACCCTCAGGCGGCGCTCATTCACCTCTTGGGACTCCCAAGGTGCTTCTGTTAAAAAGTGGTGCAATCTGTGGTAAGTCACTCCCACAGCGTTATCAGCCATTTGAGAGAGATTTTTTCGCTCACTTTCCCCTAATAATCCGCCTATATAGTGCCTAAATTCCCGTTTTTGGGCTTGGTGCGTCCAGACATCATCAAAGCGTTTACACCATCTGTCAAAGCAAGGAGGCATGGCGGCGGGAGTTGTCTCTTTCATGGCTCAAGCCTTAACGTGAAATATCTGTCATGCCTGGATTATACTTTTATTGCTTCTGAATTTTCGTTTAAGTCCCGCTAACCAAAACTCAACGCCAAACATTAAAAGAGCTAGCAGCAATGGAGCAGTTAAATCTGTTGAGCCCTGATATTAAAGTAGTTTCGGCTCACCGTGGCGAAGAAATTGAACTTATCACGGCTCACCGTGGCGAAGAAATTGAATTTAGCACAGACCAGGCGTTGCAAAAATCACAACTTGAGGAACTGATCGCGGCTTTAGAGTTCGTGCAAAAGATTGAGGAGTTTGCCAGCATTACGGAGGGTAGTTCCAGGGAAACTGTTGAAGATGCGATTCTCTACCTCGAATCACCAACTCAGAAACAACAGATGAATTGTTGGTTAGAAACTTTAGATTTCCCAGGGTGAGAAAAGCGATCGCCCTTCAAGCCTAAGCCGGAAGTAGTGCTTTTTCATACCCCCCGACGCAAAGGCGTTGCATAATTAAGGGATGATATGATGTCCGGTAAATCACCCATAATTAAGCGGCTAGTTCAGACCACCAGGAAAAATTGGTTAAACCACGTACAAAATCAGGCTGGTCAAGGATTTGGCGACAACGTTGAATTAGCACCTCTTCTACTTCATCCAAGGTTTCAAAACTCCGATTAGCAATCGGCTCATTGGTAAGTGTCCACAAACGCTCCGCAGGCTGTAATTCTGGAGAGTGAGACGGTAAAAACTCCAAGTGCATACCTTCGGGAATTTCGACTTGTTCGCTGGTATGCCAGCCAGCTTGATCAACAACTAAGACCACCTGTTTTTTTTCACCAATGCCGAAGTGTTGAGCAAAATCTGCAAGTACTTTGTTAAATAATCGGATGTTGACGTAAGGTAGTATCCACCAATAGGTTTGACCTGAGCGTGGATGCACAAAAGCATACAGCCACAACCATTGAAAACGCCAATTTACCTGAGCAATCGGTACTGTCCATTCATCAACCCAAATACCTCGGATGACTGGCTTCAAACCGACTAGATGTTCGTCCATCGCCCAGATTTCCACGTCGGCTTCTGGGTTTTCTATTTGTATTTGTTCGACTTTGGTCTCCAAATTTTTTTTTCCACTGTGCCTGCTCTTCAAGGCTGGAGTCTGTATGTTCGGGTCGGGGAACTCTTAATCGAAAACGCATTTGCTTGAGATACTCCCATCCTCGTTGACGGCTAACAGTACGACCGATTACATCGGCAATCCAGTCGGCTACCTTCCTCCCATTCCATTGTCCTCCCTCTGCTGGAGCCTCTTGTAATGCCTGCCACAGTAACGCCTGCTGTACATCATCTAACAGGGGTTTGCTACTTCCTTGATTTGCGGTACGTTGGTCTCCCAATGTTTCCGGTCCGATACGGTTGTAACCCCACACCAACTCATAAATCCAACTGCGGCTATAGCCTGTAGCCACTACCACCTCTTGTGTCGTCATCCCTTTAGCTAACAACCAGATTATTTGGTAATGGGTTCGCTTTAAGGGTTCTTTGGTTTGGCGATAACCGTTCTCCAACTCTTCTACGCTCAGATGTGGCTCGATTATTACTCGTTTTGGCATGGCGATCACATCAACAATAAATGCACCTGAATTTTATATTATGGGTGATTTGCCGGACATCATATAACTCCGCAAAACACAAATCTGGTCTTCCGGGCGAAAAGAACCAGATAACAATCCATAACTATGTAACTGTTGCAGCCATTGACAGTCTAAAATATCAGTTTTGCGTCCAGGTAAAGTTTTGACGTGATGGGCGTTGACAAGTTTGACCTCAAAGCCTCTTGTCTCCAAGATTTGAAACAACGCAATCCAATACACCCCTGTTGATTCCATTGCCACAGTTTCCACTCCACATTCAGCCAGCCAATCGGCAAGAGCATACAAGTCAGCCGTGTAACAGCCAAAACGTCTTACACACTTGGAGGCTCTGTCTTTTGGAACACTCACCCAGTGGAATTCTGAACCGATATCAATACCCCCTGCATTTGGGTGGATTGGTCTTAATTCGGAAGCTCCATTAACACTTGGTTGATGGAAATGGGATTTGGACTTTGGTGTTTTCATCATCAAAGGCTCCCTCAGGAATGCGGAGTGATACTAGCAATTGGAAGCGTGCCCTGACCTGGGTTGACGGATCAATACAGTCTCCTCGCGCGGGATAATGGTTGCTACCAGTTCACCAATGTCATAGCCGTCTCAACCCAGAACCAAGCTTCTGTACGGGCGACAAAGCACCATTGGGGGATCGGTCTTAACTGTCAGGACACAATAAAAGTGTAATTTTTTCAGTGCATCTTATTTTGTTTCTTCCATCCATAACGGAAGCGAGCGCGTCCGTAAACAGCTTCTGTCACTCTCCGAGTTTTCCTATTAATAAAAAGTTTTAAAGAGACGCAATATCAATTGTTTGAGGTATTTGTAGTGCAATTTTTGTGATTTGGTTATCTCGTGGAATTGCTATTAAGAAATAACTGAGCGTTTGCTTACTAGACAACAGTTACAGAATTTAGAAATTGTAAAACTTTTCGGAAAGTGACAGAAGAGGGATAGCACAGATCGGTGTTTGTTACCGTTTAGGGGGATGAGTGCTGATCAGAAAGCTATTTGAGCGGGCATTGGTGAATAGAGGTATGATTTTTCAAGCTTTATGGCTCTACGGGCTGGTAGAACCCCTGACATGAGAAAGCTTTTTCTATGAATTTTGTCATCTAGATACGCTATGTGCGTGAGAAGTTTTTGGAGCTGTTTGCGCAAGCTTATCCGAAAGATATACATATCATTCAGTTGGATAATGGAGGCTGTCATCAAGCGTTAGATTTAAGTCTTCCTGAGAACGTAATTCTGCGATTTCAGCCGCCTCATTGTCCCGAACTCAATCCGATTGAGCGCTTGTGGTCAGAAATCAAAAAAGTGCTCAAGTGGGAGTGGTTTACTAATTTGGATGAGTTACAGCGGTTCCCGCTGTTATGAA
>CADCTM010000003.1:0-367 GCA_902805485.1 uncultured Coleofasciculus sp.
CAAGCCCAATGAAAATTTGCTCTGGAGATTACAAAAACAGTAAGAGACAGCAGTAAACTCAATAATCTCCTAGTAACCGAGATTCTGTAGCAAAGCTCTCCTTAAAACTTAAAATTTTATCAATGAATATCAACCAATCTGACTCCCTTCTAAGGGTTCCCTCCGGTTCATTGCAAATTCCTGATTCGGCATTAGCGCGGGAGGAAACAAGTGATTCTTTAGAGTCACCAATGAGCGTCAAGCGCAGCTACCCCGTTAGCACTCGCAACGCCATCCCGCCAGGACTAGAAAATTGCCCAATTCTTTTATCTTTAATAATTCCCACTTACAACGAAAGTAAAAACATTCCCAAAATCGTTAGCCTCCT
>CADCTM010000003.1:427-5883 GCA_902805485.1 uncultured Coleofasciculus sp.
GGCGGTTGGCAGGCAGCACGAGGCGAAGTTTTGGGTGTTATTGATGCCGACCTCCAACATCCCCCAGAATTGTTATTAAAACTATGGGGAGAAATCGTGCGGGGAGGGGATTTAGCCGTTGCCAGTCGCCACGTTGAAGGCGGTGGTGTTAGTGATTGGAGTCCGATCCGGCGCTTTTTATCCCGTGGGGCACAAACATTGGGGTTAGTGATCCTCCCAGAAGTGATCGGTCGCGTTTCCGACCCGATGAGCGGCTATTTTATGGTAAGGCGTCCTAGCATTGCCGGTCGAACCCTAAGCCCAGTCGGTTACAAAATTCTCATAGAAGTGATCGCAAGAGGCAGAGTACCTTGGATTGGAGAAGTCGGCTACGTCTTCCAAGAGCGCCAAGAAGGTGAAAGTAAAGTCACCTCAAAACAGTATATAGACTACCTGCGGCACTTAGTGCGATTGCGGTTTTCCTTAGGCCCTATCGCCCGCTTTTTCCGATTTGGTTTAGTCGGTTTCAGCGGCGTGTTTGTAAATATGGCAGTGCTTTATCTGATGCGTAGCCAGGGTTTAGGGGTGACTACGAGTGTAGCGATTTCTGGAGAATTGGGAATTATCAATAATTTCTTGTGGAATGATTTTTGGACGTTTGGTGATATTGCCCGTCGGCAACCCGGAAAGCGTCAGCGCCTCAGGCGGCTGTTGAAGTTCAATATTGTTTGTCTTGCTGGATTAGCGTTAAACATTTTAATCGTAAACTTTTTATTCAATATCCTAGGGATAAACGTGTATGTAGCAAACCTGATGGCGATCATTGTGGTTACAGTGTGGAACTTTTGGCTTAATCTAAAGCTCAGTTGGCGAGTTACTGACGTTGATTGAGGTGGCATTTGTTGAAAACACTATTTTCCCATCGCTGGTTTCACCCGGTGTTGCTGTTAGTCTGGATTGCCATTGCTGCCGGCTTACGCTTTACTAACTTGGAGGGAAAGCCACCCTGGACGGATGAATTTGCCACCCTGGTATTTAGTTTGGGCAATAGCTTTAAAGCCGTACCCCTGGATCAGGTGATTTCTCTAGAGACTTTACTTGGCCCTCTACGCCCGAACCCAAACGCTGGCGCCTCAGATGTGATCCAGCACCTAATTACCGAAGATCACCATCCACCCCTATATTTTGTCCTAGTTCACTGGTGGATGCAGCTATTTCCCGCCAGAGATGGTTATGTCTCACTTTGGGCAGCGCGATCGCTTGCTGCCCTATTTGGCGTATTCTCGATCCCCGCAACCTATGGACTCGCTTTTGTGGCGTTTCGCTCCCAATTCGTGGCACAACTCGCCGCCGCGCTAATCGCCGTTTCTCCCTATGGCATCTTTCTGACACAGGAAGCGCGTCATTATGGGTTAGCAATTATTTGGGTAATTGCCTCGTTGTGTTGTTTGGTGGTTGCCGTGCAGCATCTCAACCGCCAGAAGCATTTGCCAATTTGGATTGCCCTGTGTTGGGTTGGGGTGAATAGTTTAGGCATGGCGACTCACTACTTTTTTAGTTTGACCCTTTTGACGCAAGCGATCGCCTTAATTGGATACGCCATATTGAAAAGTAACGTCGCCACGGACAGGAAAATTCAAGACTGGAAATGGGGCAAATTTCCCAATCTTCATGCTAGTTGGTGGCGCATTGCTGCCGTTGCTGCCGGAACATTTGTCGGCTGTTTGGTGTGGATACCCGTATGGCAAACCAGTCATAATTCCCAGATGACGCAATGGATTATGACGAACAATCGGACTATTTTGACAGCAATCAATCCGATTTTTCAATCACTTGCCGCTTGGATTACGATGGTGTGCCTCCTGCCTGTAGAATCCCCATCCATCGCGGTGATGCTTGCCTCTGGGCTGGTGATGCTCGTATTTTTCATTTTTGCGACTCCGATTGTTTATCGGGGTGTCAAAGTCTTGCTAGGGCAGTCTGAGACTCGTTTAGCGACAGGGATTTTAGGGGGTTTTGTCCTAGGAGCGATCGCCTTATTTTTTAGCATTACCTACTTTCTGGGCACCGACTTAACACGGGGCGCCCGGTATAACTTCGTCTATTTCCCCGCCGTCCCCGTATTACTCGCTGCCGCCCTCACCTTGGGCAAAAAGGCGTCATCATCCGCAAGCTGGCAATGGCGGTCGATCATTATCATCTGGATCATGGGATTATTGAGCGGCATCACCGTTGTCAACAATTTGGGCTATCAGAAATACTATCGCCCTGACATGATGCTGCCAGTGATTCAAAAAGCGTCATCAGTACCCGTCGTCATTGCCACAACTCACAACACCTTGGTACAGACGGGTGAAATGATGGGTTTGGCGTGGGAGTTCAAGCGGACGACAGGGTTACAAAAATCACCGCCGCAGTTTCTCCTCGCCCACCAAATGGCTGATCGATGTGAGGGGACAAATTGCCCTGCTTCCATCACTCTTCAACAAACAATTGCTCAACTACCACGACCTCTAGATTTATGGTTAGTAAATTTTAAAGCGCCAGTACAGCCAGAACCACTCAACTGTTTTGCGGAGGATACTTCTCAATATCAGACATCGGTTAATGGCTATTCGGCGCGGCTGTATCACTGTCTGGAGGCTGATGCGGAAGCTTCGTGACGACTTTAGCAGTTATATACCAAATTTTGTAGAGTCGAGAGACGTACCCTTCGCGCCCGTTCTCTCAGGGTTCCCGGAGGGTAGGGTACATCTCTACTAGCTAAACCTACTTTACCGAGACACAGGGGATAGTAGGATTAACCAAACTGCCGCCTGCGATTACAACAAAGTCGTTGAAGTCGCCATCGGAGTTGATTTGTCCTGGTTGGGAGACTCTGGCTATTCCCGTATCATCCCACTGGACGCGGACTCCGCCTCGTGACAAGCCGGCAAAACCTTCTGACAACCGCGTGGACTCAGTATTTACAGAGTAAACGGTCGGTTTATTGTCGGTTCTCCTTTCGACTCTGATGCTGCCATTGCGGTCTTTGATGGCGACGTCGTGGATGTACGCTGAGTCTAGGTAAAAGGCATAGGGCGTATTTGCTTGGAAGGTAAACTTTTTCCTCGTTGCTCCTTGGATAGTAATACCAGGAGTGCCGATGAAATCATTGGGATCTCTGGTTTGACGAACAGAAGCACGCCTTTGGTCTTCCAATGTAAGGGCTTCGCCTCTGTCGAAGGGTCGAACTTCCCGAAATAGTTCCGTTTTCTGACAAGTATCCACCGTACGCCCGCTACAACTTCCTAAGTTGACGATCCCAAAATTTGATTGGTAAACGCCATAGGATTTGTCGAATTCAAACTCGACGATGGTATCCTCAGCAAACTGAATGGCACGGTTATCAAATTCATCTCTTGCTGGTTGCGCCTGCACTGGTGCGGCGAGGGAACCAATAATTCCTATAGAGATCGCTCCCAGGAGTAACCGCACTGCCACAAGGCGATCGCATTTTCGCTCGATCTGCTTCATTGTTTTCTCACATCTCCTCACTATTTCCTGACTTCAACCGCAATTTCTACCAAGTCCCCAAGGCGGAATTTCCCCTAGCGCGTTCGGCATCTTGCACGGTTCGCCGTAAGCTGTCTGCCTGTGTTCTCAATTGTTCTAGTTGCCGACAAGCGGTAGGTGTTTCTGGCGGTGCGACGCTTACACTTGACGGATCTCGGAGAAACTGCCGAATTCCAGGGCGACGGGTTTGTTCAATTTGGGCGATCGCATCATTACAAGCCCTCAACGCGGTTTCTGAGTCCCGGTTAACTCGTGTAATGTTCTCAATTAACGTCGGATCGAGCTTTGTATTACTATCAAAAATCGGTGCGGTGTTGTTCCAGATATTCGTTCCCGTAATATCGGAATAGCTATTTGCCCTAGCCTGCGTGGCACTTAGCACTCCCGCCACCAGAGAGAGTCCCACTACCCAAATTAGGGATTTATTCGTCTGCATTTGCTTTCCTCCTTAAAACCGGAACGCTGTACCAGCGCCCAAAACAAATCGCGCACCATCACCCGCACCAGCAACGTCACGTACTGCTGGGGTAATTACGAAGGGCAAGTTTTTGAAAGGGGCGATGGAAAGACCTAATGCTAAATCTTGCCCCGTCCACTCGGCAATAACACTCACCGGTCGGATCACCCGAAGGGCAACATTTCCAAAGACGTTGACGTTGTTATCACCGGCTTTTACCGCACCGTTTGAGCGGAATTGTCCATCGCCCACACCGGCAGTCACAGAAACGCGACTGAATGGACTATTCAGTGATTCTTGGGTGCGGAAAACTTTGGTAATGACGCCATATTTGGATTGTTCAAAATCATTGCGACCAAAATTTAGAAATCCATTCCAACCAATTGCGCCTGCCAAATCTTGCCCCAAGCGACGGTGGACTTTGGCATTAAATCCCCCTTCTCCGAAGTTTTCGCTAGTTTCTAGGGCATAGGATAGCTCAACACCGGCGGTTTTTGCGGCATCGCCTAGTCCAATTCCGATCCCGGCAGCGCCCACGTCACCGCTATCTTCTCGGACGCTAGATTGATAGCTGCCACTAAGAAAGACGGTATTGCGATCGGCTCCATAGCCAACAGGGATGTAAATGCTCAGGGCTGGGGATGCTTCAAATTCTGGCACAGGTTGGGGCACTACAATTCGCGGCACGGCTTCGGGACGTGGACAGCGCTCGGTTGCGCCTGCTTGAGCGAGTTGATAGGTTGCTGAGTTGCCCGCAGCTTCAGAATTTTGGGCTTTTTGTGAGTTACAGTTTGCTTCTGCAACTAAGGGAGTGGCATTAGTGGCTGACTGGGCGATAACCTCATTCGGTCGCAGTGCCTCAGCTTTCGGGAGGACAGCCTCTTCATATTTTTTGGTTTCTGTCAAGCGAGGGGAACTCGCTTCTGCCAATACCTCTACTTTGTTCTCGGCGACAGCTTGGGGATTTTGATTAAATTCCGCTGTTAAGAGTGGAGATTTTTGCGCGGATGTTGCCGCTTTGACAGAAAGCGGTTGTTCCAAGGCTTCTGATGGTATATTCGCTTCTCTTCCCGTTTGAGGAATAGTAGGCGTTGTTATACCTTCTTGAAGAAGTATGGATTCTGTCCCCGTGGAAATTCGATTGTCACTGGCTTGGGCTGATAACCCGCCAGCTAAAAGAACCGTTAAAGTAAAAACAGTAATGGTAGGAAAACGCATAAATTCGTCTCAATGAACTCACACCACTCCGATTGAGAAGTAGTTCTTCCCAAGAAAGTTTGGGCTTGTGCCTTAGTCATTGATACTGCATTTGGTTTGCGTTTCCGGATGGAATAATGATTAATTTTTTGTCTTAGATTCTTTTTCCCGACTCCTGATCAAAATAAATTTTAGTCATCAAAAATTTCCCCTTGACGACAAAATCAAGGGGATTTTTGTTTAATTTTTGATAAAGTATGACTCTTCT
>CADCTM010000004.1:0-5580 GCA_902805485.1 uncultured Coleofasciculus sp.
TAAAATTTCCTGTTAGTCCTGAGCCGCCCCCATATTTACTACCTATGACTGTAATCCAGCCTTCTGACCGAGGGCGTCAATCGACTCCCCGCACCGTTGGACGCAATTACCAATCCCTATTCGTCATGCTAATTGTCAGTGTCTTCCTCCTCGGAGGCATTGGCTCTCGATTAGCCTACCTACAGCTCGTTGAAGGCAGCCGCAACCGTCAGCTAGCCGAGAATAACCGAATCCGGCTGATTCCCAAACCACCTGTACGGGGTAACATTTTTGACCGTAAGGGAAAAATTCTCGCCAGTAGTCGCCTGTCTCACGCCGTGTATTTGTGGCCAATTGCGCGGAAAAAAGCCGAATGGCCCGCTACCCTCAATCGCCTCTCGGATATTTTAAAGATTCCCGAAGCCGAGATTCAAAAACGCTTAGAAAAAGCTGGCTACAACTCACCCTCGCTGATCCGGATTGCCCGTGGCATTAGTCACGCTCAAATTACCGCCCTTGCTGAATATAGCAGCCAACTTCAGGGAGTAGAAGTCGATATTGAAGCCGTCCGAGACTACCCCAACAAGGCTTTAGGCGCTCATGTCTTAGGCTATACCGGGGAATTGAATGACGAAGAGCTAGAAAGGCGGAAAGCTGAGGGCTATCGCATAGGTGACACCATCGGTCAAATGGGCGTGGAAGAATCCTATGAGAAGCAGCTACGAGGCGAATGGGGCGGTCAGCAAGTAGAAGTTGATGGCGCAGGTCAAGTACTAAGGATACTGGGTCAGAAACAAGCCAAAGCGGGCAAAGATCTTCACGTCACCCTGGATTTAGGTGTACAGAAAGCCGCAGAAGCTGCATTAGGCGATCGCAACGGTGCCATCGTCGCCCTTGATCCCAACACCGGCGCTGTCCTGGCAATGGTTAGTCGCCCCACCTTCGACCCCAACATCTTCTCAACCCGCATCACCGCCGACACCTGGAAACAACTTCAAAGTAAAAGCACACCCTTTGTCAACCGGGCAATGCGCGGTTTCCCTCCAGCAAGTACCTTCAAGGTAGTCACAGCCACGGCGGGCATGGAATCGGGCAAATTTCCCCCCGATACTGTATTACAGACTTTCGCTGCCCTGAATGTTGGCGGGACTTCCTTCGGTGAGTGGAATCAAGCCGGATTTGGTCCTCTCGGCTTTGTTGGGGCGATGGCAATTAGTAGTAATACCTTTTTTGGTCAAATTGGTCGAGGCGTTGGTGGACCGACACTGATTGACTGGTCACGTCGCTTTGGCTTTGGTCAAAAAACCGGAATTGAGTTATCAGAAGAATCATCGGGTTTAATCGCAGATGATGCCTGGAAGCGGAAGGAATATGATTGGGAATGGACAACTGGCGATACGGTTAATATGTCCATTGGTCAAGGGTTTACTCAGGTAACACCACTACAATTAGCTGTAATGTTTGCCGTACCAGCAAATGGCGGCTACCGCGTCAAACCCCACTTGCTTAAAGATGATGCACAGACGAAAAAATGGCGAGAGTCTTTGAATCTGAAGCCCGAAACCGTTAAGGTGCTGCGAGATGGACTGCGGCAAGTGGTTTCGGCAGGTACGGGTACAGTGCTAAATGAAGGACTGCCAGCCACTTCTGGTAAGAGTGGGACCGCAGAAGCCCCTCCGGGTGAGGTTCACGCTTGGTTTGGCGCTTACGCCCCCTCTGATAAGCCAGAAATTGTAGTTGTGGCGTTTTGCGAGCATTCTGGCGGCGGCGGCGGTAAGACAGCAGGACCAATTGTGCGTAAGGTAATGGAGGCATATTTTAATAAGGGCAAACCCGTTAAACCGTCCAAACCGAAACCAACGGATGAGAATCAGATATCAGGGGAAAATCGTTAGGGGATGCGGTTAATTGTTAGTAGTTAGAGGTTAAAGAGCATGGCTTCAATTCGTCCCGATCCACAAACCTTGGGATTGTCATCTACAGGAAATCGGTGCTGATCCTCGGTACGGATTATCCATAGCTCAAGAGTTCGCTGTTGACACCAATTAGGGGATATATTTTCACTGTTTCCGGCATTGCCTCGATTTTACTAATTTTGAGGAAATGCAGGCTAGAATTTTGGCTACTGTCTCTCTCTCGGCTTCAATTTTAAGTTGTCAGAAGTGTCCTCTACTCGGTGTGAGACATCTTCCCATTTTTGGGAGATCTGAAGGAATCTCGACTGGTTATCGCTCTTATTCTAGTTAATTTCTCTGGTTGTAAAATTGTGTATTTAATTCATTTAAAACTCGAGAGGTTGGCTTCGGGAAATGCGTCCACTGGATGCCGAATCCTCAAGCAGTCTAAAGTTTCAGTGGTTGAGGTTCTGACAAGACCGACAGTAGCCGTCACAATTAACAACTACAGACACGACAACTGCTTCGAGATATGGTAGGTAAAGAGGCGCCATTCAGGTGGAGGCGAAGGTCGCGAGGGCGAACCTTCGCAGGCATCGCTTACAAGGACAGAAAAGGCGTACCAGGTGTTGCAAGCGCTTTGTGTTATTAGCTAATACCAGCAAAACACTAGCGTTGCCGTATAAGGCTCACAGATTAAAGTTAAGTCTCGCGGCACTAACTGCCACAATACTCGGTCAGTTGTGTCAGGATTTGAAAAAGATGAGTCGGGGTGGCACTACAATGGCGGCATCGGTATGGGTGTCCCAGCTAGAGGTTGAGTATGAAGAGGTTGAGGCAACTTGACAAGCCCAACGACAGCGATATCAAGGATGAATGCAGTTTCTTTTTCCGATGGCACACCGATCATTTTAGTGGTAGATGACGATCAGTTTACACGGCAACTGCTACGCCGAGTTATGGAAAAAGAAGGCTATCAGGTGATCGAGGCGGCTAATGGTGAACAGGGTCTAGAAGCCTATAAGCGCCTCAAGCCCCATCTTGTCCTGTTAGATGCCTTAATGCCAGTGATGGATGGCTTTACTTGCTGTACCCAGTTGCAGATGCTTGGGAACGACGATTCGCTTGAGCAGGAGACTTTTGTCGATGAAAGTTTTCAAGATGCTGCCCGTACCCCAGTGCTGATGATTACAGGTCTTGAAGATCAAGAGTCGGTAGACCGGGCTTTTGCCGTGGGTGCTACAGATTACCTGACAAAGCCTATTCACCTGGCAGTGCTGCGTCAGCGAGTGCGGCGGATTATCCAACAATCTCAGCTCTATCAAAAATTAGAGATTGCTAATCGCGAGTTACAGCGTCTAGCTTCTCTTGATGGACTCACGGGTGTGGCAAACCGACGCCGATTTGATGAGTACCTTGATGTGGAGTGGCGACGCCTCGCACGGGAAAAGTTGCCTTTGTCTCTGATTCTTTGTGATATTGACTTTTTTAAGAAATACAACGACACCTATGGTCATCAAGCGGGTGATGCTTGTTTACGTCGCGTTGCTGATGCCCTACGCTTTTGTGCAAGGCGATCGGTCGATTTAGTCGCTCGCTATGGCGGGGAAGAGTTTGCGGTGATTCTGCCCAATACTACCGATGTTGGTGCATCGCTCGTTGCGGAGGAAATTCGCACGGTGGTTAATGCTCTAGAAATTGCTCATGCTCAGTCGGCGGTAAGCGAACACGTCACCCTCAGCTTGGGCGTTGCCTGTATGCAACCGACACCCAGCTCCCCACCCTCAATCCTCATTGCCGTGGCTGATGCGGCATTGTATAAGGCAAAAGCGGCAGGGCGTAATATGTACTTTCCGAGGATTCCGACTTCCTAGATAAATCGCTTAATCAATAGTGCAGGGGCGCACGGCTGTGTACCCCTACTTCTATATATCTGAATTTTGTGAACGAATTAAGTCTTATCTTAATTAACAACTTGTCCGCAATACCGTTTCTCCTCGTCGGTAAATCTCACGGGCATAATCTGTCCACATTCCTTGTCCCCAGTAACGAAAACAACTGGTTTCAAGTAAGAAATTGTTCAGCAAAGCTTCGCGGTAACGAGATTGTTTCGTGAGGTTTTCTGCTCCTCCTGCTTGCTGCCACGAATCAATAGTTTGGTGAAACAAAGCACTTAGTTGATTCATCGGCGTCAAGACATTTTCATAGCCGTTTACCCAACTGAGATGATTCGTCCAAGAGGCTCCATCCATGTGAAAGTTTGGGTTAATTTGCTTTAATTCGGCAATGGCATTTGCGATCGCTTCTGGTGTACAATTTCCCGGTGAAACTCTCTCCCAGATTTGATGTTGACCGATCGCCTGACAAGCTGGATAATCCTCTACGGTACAACCTGCCGCCTCAATTAGCTCCAAATATTCCGTTCCCGTCACTCCCACAACGCCAGATTTCCCGCCGCCTTGTGCCATTTCATCCCACGCTCGGTTAAACCCACCGGGGAACTCATTCATCATCACGCCGCCATTCTCGCCATCGCCAATTTGAGAAACAATGGGCGGAATTAAGACATTCCCGACTTGCTGTCGCGACAAGGTTTTGGCTTCGTAGTAAGGCTGCATTTGAGCCACTAATTTGGTATCTGAACCTTGGGTTTTAATTAATGCTGTAATGCTTAAGGTTTCACCGTGGGAATTACGAGCAACCAGACGGTGAGGCAAATGCTTGTATTGTAGCGATTGACCTGTTAAAGTCTCAACAGAATGCTCTTGAACAAGTAGCCAGCGGTAGCCACATTCCTTAAGGGCTTTAATAAATTCATAAAGGGTATCTGGGTGATTAGGAAGCGCCATTTCTGGAGGTGAAAATCCCTTTACCCTGGCGAGTGCCTCCCAACCAAAAATTGCGGCAAAATGATGTTGCCAAGCTTGAATATGTAACTTAATATCAGGAATTGGCGTGGAAGGAATAACAGCATGGCTCCACATTGTACCGAGCCATTCTACATAAGGCTGATAGGTTGGGTCGCTGGTGATGCGCTTAAGATTGTCTAGAATATCTCCTCGTCCCATCGCCCTGAGTCCCCAGAGGAGATTACCCGAATAATCCAGCATGACACGGGGATTGCAGCCTTTTGCAACAAGTTCAGGAATGAAATCTCCCATCCGGCTATAGCAATAGGCAAAGGGTGCAGCGTTGTGGTTGTCACCCTCACCTTGATGCTCGAACATATACTGTAAATTGCTAATTAGTTCGCCATTTGCGCCAGCGGGGACTGTAGGCTGATGCATATGAAGTGCGATCGCAAAAGTCGCCGTTATTTCCTCTAACCGCAGATTTGTCTCTGCTAAAAATACAGGTTCATTATGGTTTACTACCTCAGAAACTTCTTCTTCCCAACCAGAAATATTCGGTAATCCATCAACAAGTTCAGCTAATTGGGTTCTCGTCGTTTTGGGAGATGAAGAAATCATTTAGGATTGCTCTAGAATTTGGTTAATATCTACGAGTTTAGGTCTTCTTCTTCCCTAATGTTACTTTTCAGATATCTTTTCCCTCTAACTGCTCCACAGATTAGCAATCCATTGTTTTCCCGTCTCCTCATCGCGCAAGGTTTTGCGCCCTCAAGCCTTGTTTAAACCACCTGAAAGGACGACTTTATTTGTAGCATCACCTAAACGTTGCTACCCGACTTAGATAAGTTTGGTTA
>CADCTM010000004.1:5590-5873 GCA_902805485.1 uncultured Coleofasciculus sp.
AAGTTAGATATGAATCCTAAGCCTAGTTTACAACTAAGTAAGAGCGGCAAGCCGAAACTAGTGGTCTATCGCTTAGTTATGACCAATACTTCATTTCTCGATAAGTCTCTACCTAGTTACCCCCACACAGCATCGCAATGCAAACTGATTTACAAGGATTAGAAATTACACGAGGAGAACTCAAGCACTTTAGCGGTGTGAGCATTGATGCCGTATTTCTACCGCCAACTCTGCCCAAGTTTTTAGCAGAAATTATTAAGAGTTTTTTAATTATTGCTTTAGT
>CADCTM010000005.1 GCA_902805485.1 uncultured Coleofasciculus sp.
TCAAAACAAAGAGTAAGCGACAACCAGAAAATGCCACTTACTCTTTAGGGTGTTTGGGCATTCATGAGCCAGCTTTAAGTTGACAGCAGTAATACCTTTACAGCAACCAAGATTGTCATTAATTAGCCCATCGCCGCCAGGATATCCTGAGCATGGTTAGCAGTATTGACACTGCCATCAACATGGGTAATCTTGCCATTACCGTCAATGACATAGGTGACACGCTTGGCATAACCGCCGCCATCAACATCGTAAGCTTTGATCAAGGCGCCATCCGTATCGGCTAATAACTGGAACGGCAAACCATACTTCTGGGTAAACTTTTTATGGGACGCCTCATCATCCTTGCTTACGCCTAATACAACCATTTCTTTGCCTTGATATTCGGCGTAATTATCCCGGAAACTTTGAGCTTGTAGGGTACAACCGGGAGTATCGTCTTTGGGATAAAAATATAAAACAACGGTTTTCCCAGCAAAGTCTGACAGTGAAACGGTATTGCCATCCGTGTCTTTAGCGGTAAAGCTAGGGGCATCCATACCAACTGTTAGAGCCATAAATTTTGTTTCCTATGTGTTCTGAAATGGTTCCAACTCTAAATATTACAATAAATTAAATTTCTTATTGAACTAAACACAAGCGATTGACATTTGCCGGGGCGGGATAGACAGGGTTGCGCCCAAGAGAGAAAAGCCCGACTGACGGTTACGATGGTGTAAGTTTAGCAAACCATTGCCATGACCTTAATTCAGTCCTTAAACACCCAGTCCTTGCAATATTCTGCCCGCACTGTCATACGCGCTGAACGGGCAATGCGTTGTTTACCCTTTAAATTGCCTTTGTTTGCAGCGATGCGGAATACTAGTGTTCCTCTCCAAATAATCGCAGGTTCAGAAGGACTCGAACATCGTTACACAACACGCTCAATATCAGAGTTAGCCGTAGAAACGGGTTTAATGTGGCTAATTCAAGTTGGGATATTACGGCGAGAAGTGGACGGACAAGGCATTACGGATAGTTTTCGCTTGACACCTTTAGGGCGTCAATTGTTAGAGAAGTGGGAAAACCAAGGAGAAACCTTGCCACCACCATCCTTTTTGGATCGGCTTTATAATGCGTTGAGTCGTTGGTTAAGACTGCCTGTTTAACTAACTTTTCAAGGGTGGTTCCTACAAGTCTTGCTTCGCCTAACCCTTAGCTATAACCCCAAAATTATGAAAGCAATTATGGTCGTGGGGACAACATCCCACGCTGGAAAATCTTTAATTGCCACTGCGTTGTGTCGCATTCTTTCACGGCGTGGTTGGCGTGTTACACCCTTCAAAGGGCAGAATATGGCGCTAAATTCCTATGTAACGCCAAACGGTGGAGAAATTGGACACGCCCAAGCAGTGCAAGCTTGGGCTGCCGGGGTAATGCCTTGTGTGGAAATGAACCCAATTTTACTCAAACCACAAGGTGATATGACGTCTCAAGTCATCCTGATGGGGAAAGCGGTGGGAAAAGTGGGTGCGGCAGAGTACTACGAACAGTATTTTGATCGGGGTTGGCAGGCGATAGAAGAGTCACTGCGGCGTCTGGGTAGCGATTTTGATTTAGTTGTCTGCGAAGGGGCGGGTAGTCCGGCGGAGATTAATCTCAAACACCGCGACTTAACGAATATGCGCGTGGCGAAGCACTTAAATGCGCCCACAATACTTGTAGTGGATATCGATCGCGGTGGGGCATTTGCTCATGTCGTTGGGACTTTGGAACTGCTAGACCCAGAAGAACGGGCTTTGATTAAAGGTGTGGTGATTAATAAGTTTAGAGGACAGCGATCGCTTCTAGACTCCGGTATCACCTGGCTAGAAGAACGAACAGGCATTCCCGTTATTGGTGTCATCCCTTGGATGGATGAAATGTTCCCGGCTGAAGACTCTTTGGATCTTCTTGATCGCATTTCCCGAAAAAAGCCCGGTAGCGAACTCAACATTGCTGTAATCCGACTGCCCCGCATCTCCAACTTTACTGACTTTGACCCCCTAGAAGCCGAACCCAGCGTCACGATCAAATATTTGATGCCGACGCAACCGTTAGGACATCCCGATGCCGTAATTCTTCCCGGCACAAAAACCACAATTGCCGACTTACTTTTCCTGCAAAAAACAGGCATGGCAGAAGAAATTCAAAGCTACGCTGCCGCCGGTGGGACAGTTTTAGGCATTTGTGGCGGTTTCCAAATGTTGGGCAAAATGCTGGCTGATCCGGAAGGCGTCGAAGGGCAAGAAGGGCGTTATAACGGCTTAGATTTATTGCCTCTGCAAACCGTAATTACTGGCAACAAAATCGCGCGTCAGCGTTTGGTAACATCCAACTATCCCCAAGTCGGTTTACCTGTTACAGGATACGAAATTCATCAAGGGCGATCGCGAATGCTAGACGCGGAAGGAGAACAACCCTCTTCCTGCAAACCATTATTTGACGACCCCGGTTTAGGTATTGTTGATATTAGTCAATCGATTTGGGGCAGTTATCTCCACGGTCTTTTTGACAATGGTCCCTGGCGTCGTGCCTGGTTAAACCACCTGCGACAACAACGCGGACTACCTTCTCTCCCCACAGGAGTCGCCAATTACCGCGAACAACGCGAAGCTGTCTTAAACTCACTTGCCGATATCGTCGAAGCCCACTTAGACTTAAACCCCGTTTTACCACCACCAAAAGAATAGACCTCTTGCACACAGTCAATCACCACCATCTGCGTGCATCTGCGGTTAAAAACTTCATTGTTTATATTTTTGCCAGAAATTAACATGACAGTTCAGATTCGATTTTTGCCAGACGACATCACCATCAACGCCGAAGCAGGAGACGCCATCCTACAAGTCGCACAACGTGCCGGAGTGATCATTCCCACTGGTTGCCTGATGGGTTCCTGCCACGCTTGTGAAGTGGAAATTGAGAACGGCGCAACCCTCTGTGCCTGTATCAGCGCTGTACCAGCCGGTCGTGAAGAACTGACGATTAATCTTTATAGTGACCCAACTTGGTAAGGAAAACCGCCATTTGTCTAATCTGGCAAGACGATAAAATTAAGAAAGATAAAGCTGTATCTCAAAAATTAAGAGTTAAAACTCATGGGAATATTTGGATTTGGTAAGAAGCTAACCATACCGACTGCTGCTGATGCTTTGCCAGGACGCACTGAGGCGATGCGAGTACCCGCGAAACACTACGTCAACGGCAACCCGTTGAAACCACCGTTTCCCGAAGGCATGGAGACGTTAGTAGTTGGGATGGGCTGCTTTTGGGGGGCAGAACGCAAATTTTGGCAGCAGGAAGGGGTATTTACAACTGCTGTGGGGTACGCGGGCGGCGTCACACCAAATCCCACTTATAACGAAGTTTGTTCCGGCATGACCGGGCATAATGAAGTGGTTCTTGTGGTGTTTGATCCGCAGGTAGTTAGCTATGAATCACTCTTGCAACTCTTCTGGGAAAGCCATAATCCAACCCAAGGGATGCGCCAAGGTAATGACGCGGGGACTCAGTATCGTTCAGGGATTTATGTGTATTCTGAGCGTCAACGGCAGCTTGCTGAGGCATCGCGAGACAAGTATCAGCAAGCCCTAAAAGCGGCAGGTTATGGGACGATTACGACGGAGATTGTTGAGGCACAGCAGTTTTATTATGCCGAGGAATATCATCAACAGTATCTGGCGAAGAATCCTGGCGGGTATTGTGGTTTAGGCGGGACAAATGTTTGTTTCCCAGATGTGCCGACAGTGGCGCGGGGATAAGTTTTGATTTAGATCCCCGACTTCTTAAAGAAGTCGGGGATCTGATTGATCACACGCCTACTAAGTCCCGGAATTCTGCACCGGCGAGTTGTTGAGCGATCGCCATTCGTGTCTCTAACTTCGCTACACTAAACTGATTGCGGAGATATTCCAGATGTGCGATCGCACTGGCTTTTTCTGACATCAATCGCATCAAGGTATTCTGTGCCGTTTGGTATTCTTGATCAACACAAAGTAATTCAAAACGACGCCCCCGACGCTGGTTGTCATTTTTCAAACCCTGCTCAAATGCTGCAACGCGATCGGCATTGCCTTCCAAACGGGCGATATGCTGATTAACGGCGGCAATTTGTGAGTCTAATTCATTAACAACTTGTGCTGCTTGTGCAATTGCAGCAGGGTACTGACTCATTTTCATAGGTATTCTTCCAATCGAAAAATAAAGGATTTGTCTAATTTGCTCCCCAAGCTTAGGCAAGTTAAATCTTATTCCCCCAGAATTGGGGGTTAGGGGGGTGAATACGTCAATTCTCAAGAAATTCTCTTAAGTTATGCAACCATCTCCGACGGTTGAGAATTAACAGACACCGCTGCCACTTCAACAGGAACCCTTTGGGGTTGGGAGGAAGGCGCTTTTTCTAAAACTTTGACCTCAATGTTAACCGCCACCAAATAAGTCCCAGTCTCATCTCCCACCGCTTGGGCAATTAAATCGGCAAAATCCGGTTGTATTGAGGTAATCGGGTCCCGCAAGCTGCACTGCTCCCATTCGTACTGAGCATTGGGATTGATGCTGAGGATGTAGTGCTTCGTCATGGAGTAAAAACCTTGATTTTAGAGGGTTTCAGGCGTTAACCGACTATCAAATCCTACCTCTTTATTATAGTACTTTCGTACTAGTTTTGGTTGTGACTTGCCTCTCCATTTAGGGTAGAATTCACGGGTAGATTGTTAAACCAGACCTCCTGCTGCGGCATCGGGATGGAAATTCCCGCTTCATCTAACGCTACCTTCAGGCGTCGGCGGCACTCACGGGCAACCAGCCATTGCTTCAAAGGCTGCGTCTTGATCCATACCCGAATAATTACGCCCCGAATCCCAAAATCATCGACTCCTAAAACTTCCGGTTTATCCAAAATTAGCGATTGCCAAAGCTCATCCTGAGTCATTTCTTGGGCAACATGATTGATCACTTCCAGCGCCTTGTCTACATCCGTATGATAAGCAACAGGAATATTTAAATCTGCCCGTGACCAATTACTCGAAAGATTGGCAACAATTTTAATTTCACTATTAGGAATTGTAATTAATCTTCCCTCGGCATCTCGCAATTGGGTAATGCGTAGATTCATCGTTTCTACAAACCCGCTCACTTTGTCCACAGCAATTACATCACCGATCGCATATTGGTCTTCCAGGATAATAAAAAAGCCATTAATCGCATCTTTAATTAAGCTCTGAGATGCCAAAGATAGGGCAACGCCCACTAACCCTGCACCCGCCAGCAATGGCCCAATATTTACGCCCAGTGCCATGAGAGCCACTAATATTCCCACTCCGATCAAGGCAAGCGTAATAATTCCTTTTGTAACACCAGAAATCGTTGAAACTCTCAATTGCAAGCGGTGATTTGCTTCGGGACTTAGCAAAGAATTCCGAGCAAGCACAGAAGCAAATTTCTCAATTAAGGCATAGCTTAGGCGAACAAATACATATGTTCTTAACCCAATTATACCCAATTGGAAGGGAATTTGTAAACTCGAAATAATCAAAAATTGGAACATCCGGGTGTAAGGAAATAAACCCAGGATGAATAAACTTCCTCCTCCTAAAATCCCCGCTTGAGTGAGTTGAGCCAAACGATGCTGAACTTCTTTAATATTCCATTGTTGCTGTTGCGTTAATTGAGTAGATATTGGCTGATTAGTAGATGAACGGGAGAACGAGAATAGGTCTTTTAAACGCTTCGAGCGGCGTTCCCAACTATAAATAGCGACACTAGCAATCAGCAATAATACAGCCGTTCCTGCGGCAATTTTGCCTTGTTGGACAAGAAATTGCG
>CADCTM010000006.1:0-2028 GCA_902805485.1 uncultured Coleofasciculus sp.
TGCAGCTAGGGTAATGCGAACGAATATTGCATTCGTTGCTCCCAGAAGAAAATTCGCCGTAATCCTGCTAGTCCAGTTTTGTTTATAGCGAAAAAATGGAAAAGAAACTTCTAAAATTCCAAAGATGATAAGACTGCCAAAAATTATAGGGATATCTAATTGCTTCAACGTTGCGGTGGTGAAAATATCCGAGGGCATTTTGACTCCTAAAATACTTAATTTAATAACCCCTTGTATTAAGAGGCAGTCCTAGAAGGGTTTGGACTCTTAGTGTTGTCTGTTATTTACATCGTATATAAACTCCTGTAAAAAAATCATTTTTTGGAAAGGTCTTTTTGAAAACTTTAAAATTAAAAATGATATTTTTATATCTTGAATAAAGAAATATCGCCCTACTGAAAAATTCAATTATTGGCTTTTATTTTCCTAACAAAGGAAAGTCCCCATCAAATTGATCGATCCTTAACTTGAGTAGAGGCTGTGAAAAAAGCTGAGACGTCTTGATTTATTGGAAAAAGCCTGTCTAAGGAAGTCGCGTAACCTTGAGGGATGAGTGCGCTTTCACGCCTAAAATTCTTTCCTTGTCGAGAATCTTCCCCCAGGTAGAAGACTTTGCACCAGATGCCTCCTCAATTCTGATGTTCATTCCAGGGAATGTAAAGTAATTCGTCTGGAAGCCGCCAGGTCTGATAAGTTTAGTAATTGATATGAATGCCTGTTTGCGTCCTGACTAGTTTCACCTCTCAACAGTTCAAGGCGTCGGCAGAAAGATTGGTAGGGAAAACATTATGTCGCTAGTTGTCCAAAAATACGGTGGTACTTCCGTTGGGTCAGTTGAACGCATTCAAGCCGTTGCCCAGCGCGTGATCAAAACAGTTACAGCGGGTAACTCGGTCGTTGTCGTCCTTTCGGCAATGGGTAAAACTACCGACAGCTTGGTCAAACTAGCCAACAGCATTTCCCCAAATCCTAGCCGTCGGGAAATGGATATGTTGCTTTCCACTGGCGAGCAAGTTTCCATTGCCTTGTTGTCGATGGCATTGCAAGAATTAGGACAACCCGCAATCTCCTTAACTGGCACTCAAGTCGGCATTGTCACGGAAGCCCATCATAGCCGCGCTCGGATTCTTAAGATCCAAACTGATCGCCTAGAACGACACCTCAAAGAAGGTAAAGTCGTCGTCGTCGCAGGCTTCCAAGGCATCAGCAGCACCGATGAATTGGAAATTACCACCCTGGGGAGGGGGGGGTCCGATACCTCCGCAGTCGCCCTTGCCGCCTCCTTAAAAGCCGATCGCTGCGAGATTTATACCGATGTCCCAGGCATTTTAACCGCCGATCCCCGCCTCGTCCCCGATGCCCAGTTGATGGATGAAATCACCTCCGACGAAATGCTGGAATTAGCCAGCTTGGGGGCAAAAGTCCTCCATCCTCGTGCGGTAGAAATTGCCCGGAATTACGGCGTGGGGCTAGTTGTACTTTCCAGTTGGACAGATGATCCCGGCACAAGAGTGGTGTCCCCCGCGCCTCAACCCCGTTCCCTAGAAGGCTTGGAAATTGCCCGTTGCGTCGATGCGGTGGAATTTGATACCGATCAGGCAAAAGTGGCGCTGTTGCGGGTGCCAGATCGTCCAGGGGTGGCAGCGCGGTTATTTGGTGAAATTGCCTGTCAAGACTTGGATGTGGATTTAATTATCCAGTCGATTCACGAAAGTAATAGTAATGATATTGCCTTTACGGTGGTAAAAGGGGTTCTGAATCGCGCCGAAGCAGTGGCAGAAGCGATCGCACCAGCACTACGCACCCACCCGAATGCCAACCCCCAAGAAGCCCAAGTGATAATTGAACGGGACATTGCCAAAGTCTGTATTGCCGGCGCTGGGATGATTGGACGCCCTGGCATTGCGGCGCAGATGTTCAAAACCTTGGCGAATGCTGGGGTGAATATTCAGATGATTTCGACCTCAGAGGTACAAGTTAGCTGTGTAATTGATGCCCAAGATTGCGATCAAGCGATCGCTACTCTTT
>CADCTM010000006.1:2058-5821 GCA_902805485.1 uncultured Coleofasciculus sp.
CGAAACCTTCGAGATTAACACCTCCCCATTCCAACTGGCAAGAACCAAGAACAAATCCCTCCCCTCTAACTTACCCCCCGTACGAGGAGTCGCACTCGACCTCAACCAAGCGCGTCTGGCAATGCGCCATGTCACCGATCGCCCCGGCATGGCAGCCCAGTTATTCGGACTTTTAGCAGACGAAAATATCAGCGTTGATATGATCATTCAGTCCCAACGCTGCCGCGTCATTGATGGCATTCCCACCCGTGATATTGCCTTTACGGTGTCTCAAGCCGACGCCCAAGCCGCGAAGATTGCTCTGGAGCAGGCGTCCGACCTTCTGGGCTGGGGTGAAATTCTCCTCGATCCCAATATTGCCAAAGTTAGTATTGTCGGGGCGGGGATGGCGGGACAACCGGGTGTTGCAGCGCGAATGTTTGAAGCCTTAGCGCAACATGAAATCAATATTCAAATGATTACAACGTCGGAAATTAAGATTAGCTGTGTCGTTGCCCAAGAACAGGGTGTTCTGGCATTACAAGCGATTCATCAGGCGTTTGGACTGGCGGGAAGCAAGAAAATTCAGGTGTCAGCTTAAGCCTCCTTTAGTGCGATCGCTTTTTGGATAATACGTCTTTGAGTCGGATTGTATTTATTAATACAATCCGACTCAACTTAATCTCCATCTTGAAGCAGATAGGGGTATCCCCTTGGTAGCGGTAATTACAAATAAGCGATCAGCTTCTACCTTTGAGCACATTGATTGTAAGTTCGGAATCCGGATTTTTGACGAGTTCAAGCCCCTCCAATACGGCGGCTGTTTTGTAATGCTTTACGATGCCATTGATTGACCAAACTTTTATTTCTGCAATTCGGCGCTGGCCTCTCGGCTGGCTTACAGGCGGTGCATTGCTGCTATTGGCAGCCGCACCAGCAACAGCTAATGTCACAATCGTTCAAGAAGACTTCACCGATTCAGTCTCCTATGGCTGGACATCTGGAGGAACATTTCGTCCTTGCTTAACCACCGCCGGCAACTCGGGGCCTAGCTCAATTCCCAATTGTGGGACAACTGCCGAGGCTCCGGGTACGGGAGTGCTGCGGTTGACTGACATCATCAGGGAGCAACGCAGTTTTATTTTTTACAACTATGCGATTCCTTCTAATCAAGGATTAGTGATTACCTTTGATTACTTTGCCTATGGCGGCGGCGGCTTAGGTCCAGGCTCTGGAGCTGATGGAACAACGTTCTTCTTGTTTGACGGTAGTACGACTGCGCCTGTTTTTGGTGCGCCTGGTGGTGCCCTCGGCTATGCCCAAGAGGTATCTCAAATACGGAATGAAAGTGGGCTAACGAATGCTTATATCGGTGTGGGACTTGATGAATTTGGGAATTTTGCCAATGACTATGAAGGACGAGGGAGTGGTTGTACCGAACAATCTCCCTTTGGCGGTGGTCCTGAGCAGTCCCCACCTTCTGCACAAATTCAAGACTCCATAAGCGTCAGGGGACCGGGTTCTGGACTAACCGGCTATTGCTTCCTCGGCAATTCTGGTAATTTGACGACTAGACCGAATGGATTTAGTTTAGATAACCCGACGGCGACGACACGCACCGCCCCAAATACCCGCAGGCGAGTTCGGGTTACTCTCGGTACCGATAACACCATTACTTTAGAAATTGACCCGACTGGGACGGGTTTAGCGTATCAAACCGTTTTGGCATCCTTCCCGGCGCCACCCAACCGCCCGGACAGTTTGAAGTTTGGTTTTGCTAGTTCAACCGGTGACGGGATAAATTTTCATGAACTGGTTAATTTACGGGTGGAAACTATTAATACCCCACTGCTACCAGATTTAGCGGTAACGAAGTCTCACCAGGGTAATTTTGCTCAAAATGGTACTGGCAGCTATACCCTGGCAGTGCAGAATTTGCCAACGGCGACAGGTCCGACTTATGGCACGGTGACAATTAGAGATACTTTGCCAGAGGGTTTGAGTTTTGTCTCCTCTAGCGGTAATAACTGGAACTGTTCGGCTGTGGGACAACTTGTTACCTGCGTTTATAGTGGTCCGGCGATTAATCCGGGCGGCACTCTCCCTGAATTGACGCTGAATGTGAATGTGACTGCACCTCCTGGCACCTACATCAACCAGGCAGAGGTTACAACGCTAGCAGATAGTGATTTAACGAATAATACGGCACAAGACCCGACGGTGATTACGGGTCCGGTGGTGGCAAGTAAGAAGGTTAGCGACCTGAACGGACTGAATAATGGTAGTGCAAGACCAGGGGATATTCTGCAATATGCGATCGCCATTAATAACAATACCCCTAACCTCGCCACTGGCATCACTTTCCAAGATCCAATCCCGGCGAATACTACCTACGTTCCCGGCAGTACCCGACTCAATGGCAATCCTGTACCGGATGTTGACGGGACGATGCCGTTTACAACCCAGAGGGCGGTTAATAGTCCAGATACGCCAACAAGCGGTCAAATCACACCTAATAATGCCGCGACTGTCATCTTCCAGGTGCAAATTAATAATCCCCTTCCCGATGGTGTCACTCAAGTCGCCAATCAAGGTATTATCTCCGGCAACGGTTTCCCTCCTACTCCCACAGATGAACCAAACACTCCGACGTTTGGCGATGCAACGGTTACTCCTGTCGGTGTTCCTCAACCCAATCTGCGTTTGGTGAAGCGAATTACTAACATCATTCGTGATGGTGTGCCGCTAACAGGGGTTAATTTTAACCGCTTTATCGACGACCCCAATGACGCGAATGACGATGCACCAGGTTGGTCTCAACTGCCGTTGTTTGGTATTTATCAACTAACTGATAACTCTGTAAAAAGTAGCGATGAAGTTGATTACACGATTTATTTTCTTTCTGATGGTAGTAGCCCAAGCAACAATATTAGAGTCTGCGATTTAATTCCCGAAGGGACGACGTTTGTTCCCGGTAGTATTCAGGCAATTATTGGAGCAGCGCCAATACAAGGTAATTTCTTTTCTCCCTTAGCACCACTACCTGCGGGGAATACTTGCCCAAACCAAACTAATCCTAATGGCGCGGTACTTATAAATTTGGGAAATCTTTCTAATGTCGCGGGGAGCAATTTTGGTTTTGTTCGCTTCCGCGTCAGGGTTAACTAATTGCCTAAGATAGCTGCCACATTGGAAGAAGACTGATGCAAATTCCAAAATACAAGCTTTCTTACTTAAGGAAGAGGAAGTCGAGTAACTTCTTAAATACAAGTGTTATATCAATGCGCGTCATCTCTAACAACCATGAAGACTGAAAAAGCAAACGATTCAAACAACAGTGAGTCTAACCCTATTCAAAAACCCGCTTTTCAATATGGAATTAGCGTTTCAATTGGAGTTTTAGTGATTATCCTTTTGAGTGCAACCGCTTATTATGGAGTTTTCCGATAATTGGCTGTAAGCAATTTACCCCTGAAACAGATACAACAAAAGCTTATTACCTTCGATTAGCTGTTGTCTATTTCATTTTTAAACACTATTTAATGCCTCCACCACTTGCTTCTGGGCGAATGGTGGAGCTTTATTGATTTTATCAAAATCTCGTTTATTAAAGTAATAAAAAATGTCAAATGTTAAAAATGTAAGTGGAACTGCTTTTGTTATTGCCGCTTTCAGAGAAGAAGAGAATGAAGCCTATAATCCCCTTTATACAGATAAAGTTGTGAAGCTTTTTCTCAATGATGAAATTAAGGAAACAGCTAAATCCATAGCGCAAAATTTCCCG
>CADCTM010000007.1:0-2480 GCA_902805485.1 uncultured Coleofasciculus sp.
GAACTTAGCTATCAGTTGAGTGTTCCAATTTTGCCTGTTAATGGGATTGAAGAATTGATTGAAGTTTGCAGTACTGGTTAATAAAACTCGCCGCTACACAACGAAACTCTATTTGCACAGACTAAATTTTCTAGAGTAACAATTCGATTTATTTTTGAACATTGTAGGGTAGCACAGGCGTGCTACCCTAGCTCTGTATATCAGGCAATAAGTTCTCTAACCCTGTCTATTTCATGACATCTAAAATAAAGCTACGCATGAGAGTTAAAACTTCTGGTTTAATTTCATGTCCCATATCAAATTCTTGATACTTAACGGCTATTCCTAAAGAATTGAGACTGTCTCTGGCACGTTGGGCGGCACCAAGAGAAACAATTTGGTCTTGTCTGCCATGCACAATTAATACGGGTGGAAATTTTTGAGAAGTTGGCTGTGGTTTTGAATGTAAATAGCCACTTAAAGATATTAAACCCGCTAAAGGCAAGGTTAACCCAACCTCCAATGTCATTGCACCGCCTTGAGAAAATCCGCTTAAGACGGTGCGGGATAGGGGGACGCCTGTAGTGCTTTCTAGGGACTTTAGCCAGTCGGTTAGCTGCTGCCGACTAGTTGTTAAGCCTTGATAGTCTGTGCTGTCGAGGTTGTACCACATCCGACCTCCAGGCACACGGGGATGGGGGTAGGGGGCATCGGGAAATAGGAATTGATAGGTGGGGAGGTTCAGCACGGGCGCAAAGGGTGCTAAATCTTTGGAGTTGCTTCCGAAGCCATGTAAACAGACAAGTATTCCGTTTGGTGCCTGACCATTGGCTGGGGGAACATTGATGAATTGTAGAGGCAAGGACTTATCTCCAGAACCAGAATTCGGCGAATTTTTTGCAGAAGACGAGGCTTTGCTGCAAGCGTTCAACAGCAGTGTTGTTGAGAGGGCGCATCCTTGTAATAGCAGGTGACGCCGATTAAATAGTTTGATTTTCACTCCGGCACGACCTCAATGAAGGCAACCTCATTGCATTAATTATTCTTTGGGGAAGTGATCATTCCATCACCAAGAAGGCGTAAATTTTAACGATACTCAATGAGCCGTCTCGCGATAACTCGATAGAATTCCAAAATTTTGAATTTATAAGATAAATCAGCTAAAAGGAGTACCATATTGCCTCAAAAACTATGTCTTTTGACAATACCTTTAAATATTTTTGTGAGACATATTGGCTCGTTTCGCAACTTGGTTATAAGGAGTCAAATTTATTATGACGTATAAAAGACAGGTTAAATTCGTGGTGCCTCATCCACCAGTCTCCAATGTACAAATGCGAATTGTCAGTAGTATTTGCCCCTCGCACTGATAAAGGCAGACAATTCCTCAGTTACCGTAAATTACAACAAGTGGGGCAAAACACCGTCGCTTGACAAATTCAAAATTGCTCCCTCTGGCAACAACTACAACAAGTATGGCGAGAAATTGAAATACACATGAAAAAACATAACACTCAGTATGACGACAATAATCAACCATTTTTGTGCAAAATCTAGTCAGAATGCTGGAACAAACCAGAGTTAGCACAACCGGAACATCAATGAGTTCCCGTTGGAGTTTTTACCTCAGTTTTACGGTCAGGATTTACAGTGTTTTTATTCTTCCCACCTGGCTTAAAGCGATCGCGAATTAAACTGATCACAATATACAAAATAGGCACAATAAACAGACTCAAGATAGTAGAAACAATCGTCCCACCCGCCAACGCCGTGCCCAAAGAACGCCGACTCGCCGCCCCGGCACCCTCAGGATTAATCAACGGACTAATTCCCAAAACAAAAGCAAGAGTCGTCATCAAAATCGGTCGTAAACGCTCTTGCGATGCTTCAACCGCAGCCTTTGTAATCGTCATCCCCTGTTCTCGGAGTTGGTTGGCAAATTCTACAATTAAAATTGCATTTTTACTTGCCAAACCAATTAACATCACCAAACCAATCTGACAATAAACATCATTAGTTAATCCCCGCAAAGATTGAGCAGCAAGTGCGCCAAAAATCGCTAACGGTACTGATAAAAGAATAATGAACGGGTCAACATAATTCTCATACTGAGCCGCCAATACCAAGAACACAAAAACAATGCCCAAACCGAAAATAATTGGCGCTTGACCACCCGAAGCTAATTCTTCCGCAGAAGTCCCCGACCATTCATAACCCAAACCTGCGGGCAGAACCGCCTTCGCCACCCCTTCCATCGCTTTAATTGCCTGTCCAGAACTTGATCCCGGCGCCGCAGAACCTGTTATTTCAATTGAGCGAAATAGGTTGTAATGATTAACCGTTTGCGCCCCAGTTGTGGGCGTGATTTTAACCAAATTGCTCAGAGGAATCATCTGTCCTTGTTGAGAACGGACGAACAGTTGACCAATATCTTTCGGATTAGAGCGAAACTCTTTATCTGCCTGAACATATACCCGATAAGTCCGTTGTTGCAGATTAAA
>CADCTM010000007.1:2490-13506 GCA_902805485.1 uncultured Coleofasciculus sp.
ACCTAATAACGTCTGCAAAGTATTGAAAATATCATCAATCGAAACTTGTAACGCCTTAGCTTGATTGCGGTCTACTTCAACTAGTAACTGAGGCGTATTCGCGGCAAACGTACTAAACACCGCTTGTAATCCTGGCGTTTGATTCGCTTGTTGTAATATCTGTCCCAAGCTTTGAGTCAAAGGATTTAAACTTTCATTTCCCTTTCGATCTTGTAGTTGAAATTGGAAGCCGCCAAAACTGCCTAAACCTTGAATTGCTGGCGGATTAACAGGCAAAATTCTGGCTTCCGTAATTGCCGATAAAGAGCCTCGTAATTTCCCAATAATCGCTGAGGCTGATTGGTCGGCTCGATGGCGCTCATCCCAAGGTTTAAGAGTTGTAAAAATTAAACCACTGTTGGCAGTATTTCCGCTAAAACTAAAGCCCCCGACGACGAATGTTCCGGTAACATCAGGATTTTTTAGTATTTCCTGTTCCACCCGATTCATTACGTCACTGGTGTAGTTCAAGGAAACACCTTCAGGTCCTTGGACAATTGTGATGAAATAACCTTGGTCTTCTTCCGGGATAAATGCTTGGGGGACGCTTAAATAAAGCCAGCCCGTTAGTCCCAAAAATACAATAAATATCCCGACAACAAAAGCTTTAAAATGACTGAGGAAATTTAGCGATCGCTTATATCCCCGACTCGCCCCATCAATCACGCCATTAATCCGGCCAAAAATCCATCCCAACCATCCTCTGGCCTCCTGTCCCTCACGTAGCAACAAAGCACACAAAGCTGGAGTCAATGTAACCGCATTAAAAGTAGAAATGGCAACAGAGAACGCGATCGTTAAAGCAAATTGTTTATACAACTGTCCCGTAGTTCCCGGAAAGAACGCCACGGGGACAAACACCGCCATTAACACAAGTGAAGTCGCAATCACCGCCCCCATCAACTCAGCCATGCTTTCAGAAGCTGCCTGACGAGGACTCATGCCTTTTTCTTGGATTAAGCGAGTAATATTTTCCACCACAATAATCGCATCATCCACCACCAACCCTGTTGCCAAAGTCAAACCAAACAGGGACAAACTATTAATTGAAAACCCAAATGCCTTAATAAAAGCAAACGTCCCAATTAAAGAAATCGGAATCGTAATTGCCGGAATTAAAGTCGTCCGCCAGTCTTGCAAGAATATAAAAATTACTAACACCACCAGCGCGACGGCTTCTATGAGCGTCTTCACCACTTCTTGGAGCGACTGCTGTACATATAAAGTAGTGTCCAGGGCTACCTGATATTTCAATCCTGGAGGAAACGTCGGCGTCAGTCTTGCCATTTCCGCCTTAACCGCATTGGCAACATCTAAAGCATTACTACCAGGAAGTTGATAAATCCCTAAACCAACCGCATCATTGCCCCGAAAACGCAAAAAAGAGCTGTAATTTTCTGCCCCAAGTTCCGCCCGCCCCACATCTCTTAGCTTGACAAGACTGCCATCAGCGCCCGTTTTTAGAACAATGTCCTCAAATTCCGCCGCCTCTGTCAGTCGGCTAATGGCGCGTAAGTCAATTTGATACATTTGCCCATCCGGTGCCGGTTGCTGCCCAATTCTGCCAGCCCCTACCTGTAAGTTTTGCTCTCTGAGGGCATTCACGACTTCCTTAGAAGTTAAACCACGACTGGCAAGGCGATTGGGATCGAGCCATAAACGCATCGAATATTTGCGTTCCCCAAAAATCCGCACATCTCCAACACCTTTTAGCCGTTTCAAAGCGTCAGTTAGGTAAAGATCGGCGTAGTTGCTTAAAAATACGTTGTCATATTCTTTATTTGCCGCAAACAACCCGATCGCTAACAAAATGCTCGTAGACTGCTTACTAACCCGAACTCCTGTTTGCTGAACCGTTTGCGGTAACTGGGGTTGAGCAACCGTTACGCGGTTTTGGACATCAACGGCGGCAAGATCTTTATTCCGTGACGAATCGAAGGTAACAGTAATTGAACTCGTACCATCATTACTACTACTGGAGTTCATGTATTTCATGCCCTCAACTCCGTTGATTTGCCGCTCTAACAGGGTTGTAACTGCATTTTCGACAACTTCGGCACTAGCACCGCTGTAGTTGGCGGTAACGTTAATTTGGGTGGGGCTGATGTCGGGATATTGGGCAATCGGCAGGGTAGGAATGGCGATCGCTCCCACCAGCAGAATAACTAAGGCGCAGACTGTAGCAAAAACCGGTCGCTTAATAAAAAAGTCGGCAAACATAAGCGGTTTGGGGATTAGGGGCTAGGGCTAGATTTCGGGCTACTTCCCGCTTGGGCTTGTGGAATAATGGGGGCACCGTCTGTAAGGTTGAGCAGTCCTGAAACTATGATTTTTTCTCCTGGCTTTAATCCTTCAATAACTTGATAATTATTGCCCTTTATTTCGCCCAACTTTACGGGTTTTTGCTTGGCAACTAGTTTTGAATCTGTTTGCCCTTGAGCGACAAAGACAAAATTTTCACCAGCAATGCGAGACACGGCGGTTGTCGGAATTGAAACGCCCATATTCTTGTTCCAAATCACTTGCGCCCGTACCCTTTGCCCATCTCTTAGGATGCCTTCGCCATTAGGAAAGCTGGCTTTTGCTAGGATTTGTTGGTCATTGTTAACTTGAGGCGAAATAAAGCTAATTCGACCAGTAGTTAAGATATCGTTGCCGTTAGTACCCATGAGCTGTACTGGCAATCCCACTCGCAGTTGGTTCGCTTGATTGGTGGAAATGCCGAGGCTTAGGTTTAAGGTTTTGTTCTGAATAATACTAGTTAAAATGTCAGTGGTTTTAACGTAGTCCCCTACTTTCACGGTGACATTGCCAACGACTCCCGCAATTGGGGCGACGACTTTTGTTTCTCTTAAATCCTCTTGCCTGCTGGTTACAGTAGACTGGGCTTGTTGTAATGCGGCATTTTCTTGGTCTAATGTTGCTCTAGCGGCGCGAATCTTTTCATCAGTAGCGTTGAGGGCGGCACTAGCGGCATCGCGATCGCGTGTCACCTGATCTAATTGTTGCTTCGGCAGCGCCCCTTGAGCTACTAAGCCGGAAATTCGTTGAAATTGCTGCTTTTGTAACTCAACATTAGCTGCATCACTGACTCGTTGTGCTTCTACTGCCTTGATTTGAGCTTCGGCATTATTTCGGGAAGCGATCGCAGCACTCACATTCGCCACTGCACCTCCTACCTCTGCCTGACTTTTCCCAAAACTCAGTTGTACAATCGGCGTCCCAACCGAAACGTTACTACCTGATGAGACAAAGATCTGCTGAACTCGACCTTCGGCTTCTGGTCGTAAATCTACCCGATTTTCCGCTTCTAAGTTCCCTAAAAATTCGGAACTTTCTAAGACAGTACCTTGCTCCACAGTTTGGAGTTTCACAGGAACGCCTTTCGGGGCACCGGCGTTTGGGGGCGCCTTGCCACTACTACAGGCACTGATGAGTAAGAACAGTAGCAGTACTGGACTGAAGGACTTTCCGATAAGTGATACACCGACTTTAGCCATCGTCCTTGCCTTAGCTAGTGTTTGAGCAAACTAAATTTTGGATGTCAACAACAGATTTACTTTAATAAAAACAATGTAAAGTGGACGCGCCTGTATATCTGGATAGTATATCAGTCTGGTATAAATATAAATGCTTGAACTTTCAACTTTAGGTCTACTTTTGAGTGAACCTCTGCACGGCTACCGTTTAAAGCAGCAACTAGAACTATTTATGAGTTGTTGCATCAGCGTGAATTATGGAGCAATTTATCCCTTATTGAGGCGTCTTGAGGAGCGGGAGGAAATCACGACCTTAGTAACTGACTCAACAGAAGCCACCATTCGCAAAACTTACGCTATTACTGCCAAAGGACGGGAGCGGTGGCGTGAGAAAATGTTAGAACATCCTCAGGAAAGCTGGGTCAACAGCCGATCGCGCTTTACGATTAAGTTTTTCTTTTTCAGTCACTTAGAACCTAACGAACGAGTGATGTTACTGAAAAACCGCTTAAGTGTTTGCCATCAGCGGCGCGAAAGTTTTGAAGTTGAACATATACCCCTATCTAACCCTTACGCATCTACCGCTTGGAAGAGATCTTTAGAGATTCTGAGTTCGGAGATCCAGTGGCTAAGTGAGCAACTGGTAAACGAACAAGCGCTAGTAAACCAGATAAAAATAAACCCAGCATCTAATCTAGTTGATCGAATTTAACCGCAAAATATGGGGAAAATTAGCTAAAAGCTTCCTAAAGACCAAAGGGCAACGATAACCAGATTTTAGATGTAACCGTAGATGCGAAGCGGCTTGTTAATAGGGAAGATGGTCGTTTAGTCAATCAACTTTTTGAATGAGGGCGAGAAATTGATTTATTTACCAGGCTGCGTAACAAATCAAAAAAATGAGGTACTATCCTCTAGATGCAATGCTCATGATCCGTTATTATGCTCAACGGTTTTTTAGCTAAACTTGGCACTTTATCTGGAATAAAGACCTGATTTTAAAACTAAACTTATGCAACGTTTTCGTTATCTCGTGGCTATAGGTGTGGGAGCCGCAATCGCCTTGAGCTTTACCGAATCAGGTGCCTTACAACAAGAAGTACCATCACTTCCCAAAAATGGCAAAGAAGCCTCATGTCTAGGGGACACTCAGCGACACTCTCAAACCGGAGAGGAACAGCCGAAAGGCGTTTTGTCTCCGGTTCATTGTTCATTAGACGCAATAAATAATCAACCAGCAGCTAGTCCCGTCCAGGGAAGCGGCAATTCCCCAAGTCGGGATGTTCAGTCGGCGGCACTTCCCAAAAAAATAGCGGCTCCCAAGACATCAACGAAAGCAACCGTCGCTCAGGAAAATCGACCTGCGTCCCCAACTGTTGTTGATTCGATTTTCCCAAAGTTGGCTCCCAAGACATCAACGAAAGCAACCGTCGCTCAGGGAAATCGACCCGCGTCCGCAACTGTTGTTGATTCGATTTTCCCAAAGTCGGAGCAACGCCAAGAACCTCAGCCACAAGCGTTGGCAGAACCGCTCCCCAAGCCTGTTCCGGCGATAATTGAGCCAAATCGAAGCGCCAACAGTCAAACATCACCAGAAAACATTAGGCGTCAATCGGAACCGTTAGGTGGGATAATGCTTGTGCAATCTCAGCCATCTGTAGCCCCCCAACCAGAGAGGAACAATCCGGGAACTCCAGCGCCAGAATATCTCAACCCTAGCGCGAATCCGTTACTGTTTCCAACCCAAGCCGAGGAAGTCCAGATTAAACGAGCCGAAGTGATTACACTGGAACAGGCGATCGAACTGGGACGGCGTAACAACCGGGATTTACAAGCCGCACGGCTTACTCTAGAGCGCAATCAGTTTGCTGTGCAAGAAGCTTTAGCCGCTGAATTTCCAACGGCGGGATTGGTTTTAGATTTTACTCGCTCAGATTCGGCATCAGCCAGACTGTCTAATACTTCACTAAGTGACGACAATCCATTGTTGAACCGAAACCCGATTTCAACTACTTTTAATGGCTCGGTGCAATTGAGTTATGACTTATTCACATCTGGACTTCGACCCGCAACTATCCGAGCATCAGAGCAACAAGTACGCTTTCAGGAGCTAGAGGTTGAGCGCCTTTCTGAGCAAGTAAGGTTAAATGTCACTCGTACTTATTACAATTTACAAGAAGCTGATGCACAAGTTCGGATTTCGCGAGCGGCGGTAGCGAATGCGGCTCAGATTTTGCGAGATACAGTGTTGCAGGAACAAGCCGGTTTGGGAACGCGCTTTGATGTTTTGCAGACGCAGGTTAGCTTGGCTAATGCTAGTCAAGACTTGACGAGGGCACTTAGCCAGCAACTCGTCTCCCGGCGGCAAATTGTCCAGTTGTTGAGTTTAGCTCAACCAGCCAATGTCTCGGCGGTAGAAACAATTACAGAAGCAGGAACTTGGGATCTTTCACTAGAACAAACGATTGTCTTGGCGTTTAAAAATCGCGCAGAGTTGGAACAGCAACTGATTCAACGAAATATCGGCGAGCAACGACGGCTGATTGCTTTGGCTGCAAATAGACCGCGAGCGAGTTTGACTGCTAACTATAATATTTTGGGAGTGTTGAATGATGACGCTGGTCCGTCACAGGGCTTGACAATTGGCGCAAGACTACAGTGGAATCTTTTTGATGGAGGGGCGGCGAGAGCCAGAGCAAGGCAGGAAACGACGAATATTGCGATCTCTGAAAATAATTTTGCCAGTCAGCGCAATCAAATTCGCTTTGATGTCGAACAAGCATTTTTCACTTTAGATGCTAATCGACAAAATATTCAAACTGCTACTTTTGCCCTCCAAGCGGCACAAGAAAGCTTACGGTTAGCACGGTTGCGATTTGGCGCAGGCGTTGGCACGAATACGGATGTGATTAATCAGCTAACTGAGCTAACCCGTGCCCAAGTTAACCAACTGCGGGCAGTTCTAGACTACAATCGAGCTTTGGCAGATTTGCAACGGGCTGTAAGTAATCTCCCAGACAGCAATCTTTTTGATCTTCCTTAGGTAGAATGCTGTCGCCTGTCTGGATCGCTCCAGTTCAAAGCCGCAAAAGGCTTTCACTTTTTTAATATTTCTTAATAAGATGAGGGTAAGGTGATCTGGAGAAGCAATGGCTAATATTAAATTTGTTAAAGAAAATCAGGAAGTAATTGCCGCCGATGGCGCTAACCTGAGAGAGAAGGCACTTGCAAACAACATTGACCTCTACACCTTTAAAGGGAAGATGATGAATTGTGGAGGCTATGGTCAGTGTGGGACTTGCATTGTGGAAATTGTGCAAGGTATGGAAAATCTTTCGCCTCGGACTGAGGTAGAGCAGCGGAAACTTAAGAAAAAGCCTGATACTTATCGGCTATCTTGTCAAGTCTTGGTTAATGGTCCAACAAGCGTGAAGACCAAACCCTAAAACTCAATCAAGCACTTAGGAATAGGAACGTTAGCGTTCAATGATATCCTAGAGGCACTGGGTTAAAATGATTTAGAGGCGTCGCTTCAATGCAAACTAACGAGTTAGGATTTATAGCCAGTATTCTATTTGTGCTGGTTCCCACGGTTTTCCTGTTGATTCTGTACATTCAAACACAGAGCCGCCAAAGCGACAAAAATAATTAGAATCTGTCATGTTTTGAAAATTACCAGTCTTTGCTCTAAGCAGGGCTGTTTTTTTTGCTCTCAAGCCCGGTTACTAATTGCTATGCGATCGCTAATCAGAAGAATCCGCAATAGGCAAGTCACCGGACTTGAGACTAGACTTCAATCAATGGTGCGTGCCAATAAGACAGGGCAATTGGCATAAACCCGAACATAGTCAGATAGTGAAGTCCCCAGTAATCGATCCAAATCTGGTAAAGTCTTAGCAATCGAGGGACGGCGGTCAGGAGAACCGAGAATTAACAAATCAACATTCATTTCTTCTGCCAACCGACAAATCTCTGGTCCCGGTTTACCCGTACTGCTAATACAACGATAAGACACCCCTTGTTTTTTTGCCTGAGCTGCGGCTGCCGCGAGAACTGGATCTTGTTCGGCATCCGTTACCCCTTCCTTGGATTTGCGTTGATCCGGGGTGACATGAACCAGAAGAAGTTGACCCCCATCTCTATCTTTAATCAGTGACAAGGCTAAATTTAAGCTTTGTTGGCCTGCTTCAGATTTATCAATCGCAACCATGATGCGCTTCAGTTTTTTGACATAGGTGTCGTCTTTAACCAGCAACATTGGGCGGGAAGACAATTGAAAAACATACTGACTTACAGAGTTTTCCAAAATCGATTGTAAGCGCTTGAGTCCTCTCGAACCCATAATAATCAAGTCAGAATCTTCTTCATCAGCCACTTGAAGAACTACGTCTTTGGGGTCTCCCTGTTTAAGTCGGGGAGTGATTTGGTTAGGGTTAACTTTCAAAGACTTTACAGCCTCAGCAAGAATCTTGCCTCCCTGTTCCAACTTAGAGGACATAGCTTCAGCAGTAACTTGAGGCGGCACAATGTGCAAAACTGTGACAGATGCCTTTTCGATAAAAGGGACATCGATCAACATATTAAGCATCTCTTCACATAGCCCACGACCGGCGACGGTTAGCAAAATTTTTTCAATCATCTTTCAAAAATTTGTTAGTTGTTAATATCGAACGTACCTAGTTGCTAGAAAGGAAGCGTCGGAGAATTATAGACAACTCCCCGCAACCTTGGACTAGTCCCTTCTTGAAAGTACGCAAGTTCTGTTATTGGTTAGTAATGTCCAACCTTCTAACAATAAGGATACTTTTGATAAGGCGCGAAAAATTTGACAATTTATTACTGAATGCTAAGTGTGCTGGAGCGGCAGCGTGAGGATATTTTTGAAGAAGTCGATGCCACAGCGAAAAAAAACGCAATGGCACATGATGTTACTACAACTGACGTTCTTGAGCGGGAACAATGGGTAATGTCTCCCGTATTGGTTCGACGACACGATAAACATCGACCATCTGCTGCTTACCCTTGAGAGCTAAAGCGCCCCAAGATTCAACCTCAAACTCTCCCTGAAGATGCCCCAAGGTTTCATCGCCGATGAGGATGCGACAATTACTCGGTTGGCGATGCTTTTCACAGCTTTCAAGACGGGAGGCAGTATTTACACTGTCACCAATTACGCCATATTCTAAGCGGTCTTTGCCTCCCAAACTGCCAGCGACGACGGTACCTGTGAAAATCCCGATCCGCATTTGAATAATCGGTAAACCAAGGCGTTGCCAGTTTTGGTTCATTTCCTCCAAGCGATCGCTAATTGCCAAAGCGCAAGCGACAGATGCTCTAGCATCCTGTGCCACCTCTGTCGTATCCAGGCGACAGGTTGGCACGCCAAAGATCGCCATCACACCATCTCCCGTAAACTTATTGACAATGCCTTGGCGTTGAATGATTTCATGGGTCATAATCCCCAAAAATTGATTTAACCACTCCAGCAAAGCCTCTGGGGTCATGAGTTCGGAAGTTGTACTAAAGTCTTTAATGTCAGCAAACAGCACCGTTGCCGTCAGGCGAATTCCCGGTAACTTCCCGGACTTGAGTAAGCGATCGCGTCCCTGCCAAAGCGCTTTGGCAATCTCCGGTGAAGTATTTTGCCCCAAAAGCTTCATCACAATTTGTTGCTTTTGATGGGCATAATACGCGCGATATGCAACAACGAGGCCCACAGCGAGGAGAAATCCCAAACCAGGAGCCGCTAATGGTATCCAGCCCCCATTAATAAATAAATAAAAGCCAATGCTCCCGCAAGTCCCTAAGCCGACAGCAACACCCAGACTCAACGCTAAAGGATGATAAGTTACCCGTCCCAAAATGCTGCCGAGCAAAATCCAGCCAGCGATCCAGAGTATTTCTACCTCTTCTGACCAAAACCAAAACAATGATCGTTGACCGATAGCCGCATCCAGAAATTGGCTCACCATCTGGGTATGAACCAAAACACCAGGCATCTTATAGTTTTCCCGGAGGGCAGGGCTGTAAGGCGTGGTAAATAGATCCCGAAGACTAGGTGCAGTCGAGCCAATGATCACAATTTTGCCTTTAACCCAATTTGGATCAAATTGCCCAGACAAGGCATCGCTCAATGTGACTTGCCGTGCGATGTTTCCAGGATCACGGTAGTTGAGCAAGATTTGGTAGCCATCCGCTTCAACGGTTTGATACCCGCCGGAATTGTGGCTTAATTTTGCAAATACAGCAGGTCCTAGTTGCAAATAATCCGGGTTACTCTGACTTGCTTGAGGTTTGATTCCTTGCTGTTGAAGATAAATCAGAGCAAGACGCAGGGAAAACGAGTAAAGGATACCTTTTTCACCCTCGGCAAATAAAATATTGCGGCGCACTCCATCATCCTTGTCAATTGGCACATCGTTGAAACCAATTTGCTGTGTAGGAACTTCTGGGGGTGCGGAGGCGCCAGCACGAGTATTGAGGCTTTGAATGGCGATGACATTCGCTTGCTTGAGTTGAGCCGTTAATTCCTTGCGACCCGGTTCTACGGGAATATCTCGGTACAAATCCAGACCAATGGCAGTCGGCTGCAAAGCTTGTAATTTTTGTAGTAGCTGGGCAAAAACCCGGTCAGGTATCGGCCATCGCTGCTGATTTCGGATGTCTTTCTCGGTAATGGTAATCACGAGAATTCGCGGATCGGGTTTTGTTTCGGGAGTTCGCGATCGCATCAGGTGGTCATAGGCGACTAGTTCTAGGGGTTCTAATCCACCGAAATGCCTTACTCCCAGGAGAAATCCTGTGACGAGGATTGTGGCGAAGGATGCTAGCACACCCCGCTGGGCGATTGTGCTGACGGGTAGGCTTGCCCAGTTTAGTTTAGACCCAACATGACGAGCGAGCTTGAAAACCATAAATAACTTAGATTTCAAAAAGGCGATACTCAGCACGAGCGGCAGTAAGCGATCGCTCTGCGCTATGGGGACAACCCGATGAGGCTTAGATCATTAAGGTTCAATGAGGATTGACTTGAAAAGGGAAGGCGACAAATTTTTGAAGCTGACGCTGCAAATTTTAATATGCACATTATTGCATTTTAAGCTTAAGGGGTTATACCCCTCAAAAAAAGAACTAAAGGAACAGAGGTGAAAGGATTGTAAAAAATTCTGGAAATTGCCGCTTGTCTTCGTGATTTGACTGGCAATTTAGCGAAATTTGCTCTTTTCGCGCAACTAAATAAAAGTGTAGGGGTAAGCTTGGCATTATCCTTGTTTTCAAGCCCACTCTCTTGTCGTCAAAACCCGCCCTTAAAAGAGTCTCTGTACTTTATCGGCGACTACTTTACGAAAAATATCTCACCTTTTAGTTAGTCTCCGGTTTAGAAGGTACGTGTAAGATATAAAAGGCGACAATTCTTAAAAAATATTCATGATTGTTTCCCACTCCGGATTCGACAAAATTAAAGACTCTTTCAAAGAAAAAATATTTTTTGGCAACG
>CADCTM010000007.1:13516-19607 GCA_902805485.1 uncultured Coleofasciculus sp.
CGAACCAACCTTAGAGTTGGTTGCCATATTAAGCGTCTACTTTGTCCAAGGAATCCTCGGATTAGCCCGTCTAGCGGTGAGCTTCTTCCTCAAAGATGAACTCGGTCTCAGTCCAGCACAAGTAGCAGCCCTGATGGGCATCGCCGCCCTCCCTTGGGTAATTAAACCCTTATTTGGCTTTCTCTCAGACGGACTGCCCTTATTTGGTTACAAAAGACGCCCGTATCTCGTTTTGTCGGGACTAATGGGAACAGCCGCGTGGTTGAGTCTGGCAAATATCGTACATACCGCTTGGGCGGCGACAGGTGTGCTCCTACTAAGTTCGCTGTCCGTTGCGATTGGTGATGTAATTGTAGACTCCCTGGTTGTCGAACGCGCACGCGGTGAATCCCTGAGTAAATCAGGTTCTCTGCAATCACTCACTTGGGGCGCCTCAGCAATGGGCGGTTTAATCACCGCTTACCTAAGTGGTTGGCTACTACAACACTTCAGCACTCATACAGTCTTCGCCATTACAGCAACATTTCCCTTGCTGGTTTCCGCCGTTGCCTGGCTCATCGTCGAAGAGCGTGTAACCTCGCGCCCCGACATCTCCACTGTATTGAACCAAATCAAACAATTACGCGGGGCGATTACTCAAAAAGCGATTTGGCTACCCACAGCCTTCATCTTCATCTGGCAAGCCACACCCTCGGCAGATTCCGCCTTTTTCTATTTCACAACCAATGAGCTGGGGTTTGAACCGGAATTTTTAGGGCGGGTGCGCTTGGTAACGAGTCTTGCCTCGCTGTTTGGCATCTGGCTGTTTCAACGCTTTTTAAAAAACATTCCCTTCCGCAGTCTTATGGGTTGGACGTCAGTAATATCATCCCTCTTAGGGATGACTGCCCTGCTCCTTGTCACCCATACCAATCGCACTCTAGGTATAGACGACCACTGGTTCAGCTTAGGAGATAGCCTAATCCTCACAGTGATGGGACAAATTACCTTCATGCCGATTTTGATCCTTTCGGCACGACTCTGCCCTGCGGGAGTAGAAGCCACTTTGTTTGCACTTTTGATGTCAGTTTTCAACTTGGCAGGGTTGTTGTCTCATGAACTGGGCGCATTACTGACTCACTTCCTAGGCGTGACTGAGACTAACTTTGATAAGCTTTGGCTGTTAGTTGTAATTACCAACGCTTCAAGTTTGTTGCCACTGCCCTTTCTGGGCTGGTTGCCCGCCGCCGATCCACAACTTGAAATCGAACCGGTGGCTGCTTCTGGATCATTAGCCCAAACAGAATTGTTTGAACATCATCTTCCGGGTTCTCAGTCGGAACAAGGTTTCCTGCCAGACTTGATTCCAAATTTTATGCGTACTCCTGTTGCCTCAACACCTGTAGAAGAACCTGCTGAATAAAACTCTGGGTTTTTGCCAACACTTTTTGACAACACATAGAGGCGTTCTAGCCAAACGTCTCTATAATCCAATTCCTAACTTTAAAAATAATAAAATTATGCAGAACTTACCGATAAAAGAACGCTTTGCCGTGCCCGTTTCCGAAGTGCCTTATGAGCGCAATGATTGGAAAAAAGGTTATGAATCTCAACCGAATGAGTATGATTATTGGATTGAGGACATTGAAGGGGAAATTCCGGCAGATTTGAAGGGGACATTATTTCGCAATGGTCCCGGTTTATTGGAGGTAAATGGGCAGCGTATTCATCATCCGTTTGATGGCGATGGAATGATAAGTGCGATCGCTTTTAACGATGGTCGCGCCCACTTCCAAAACCGCTTTGTTCGGACTGAAGGATATCTCAAAGAACAGCAAGCGGGAAAAATCCTCTATCGTGGCGTTTTTGGGACGCAAAAGCCAGGAGGTTGGCTAGCCAATGCCTTTGATGTTCAACTCAAAAACATCGCCAATACCAACATAATTTACTGGGGCGACAAACTCCTGGCACTTTGGGAAGCGGCTGAACCGCACCGCTTAGACCCAAAAACCCTGGAAACTTTGGGGAAAGACTACTTGGATGGGGTATTAGAATCAGGTAGCGCTTTTGCCGCTCATCCGAGAATTGACCCCTGTTGTGAACAAAATGGCGGAGAACCCGTTCTCGTTAACTTTGCCATCAAACCCGGTCTTTCGACGACGATCTCGATTTACGAATTCGACCAAGCTGGCAAGCTTTTACGAAGTCATGCGCGCAGTGTTCCTGGCTTTGCCTTTATCCACGACTTTGCAATTACGCCAAATTACTGTATTTTCTTCCAAAATCCCGTCAGCTTCAATCCAATTCCTTTTGTATTGGGAGTTCGGGGTGCAGGGGAGTGTGTGAAGTTTCAAGCGAATAAACCGACCCTAATTGTCGTAATTCCGCGTAATTCTCAAGAACCTGTTCAAATTTTAGAAACACAATCTGGTTTTGTCTTCCACCACGCCAACGCTTTTGAGCAAGACGGCAAGATTTGTATTGACTCAATTTGCTACGAATCTTTTCCGGAAGTTGAACCGAATAGTGATTTCCGGCAAGTGGATTTTGACGCGATCGCACCAGGGCAACTGTGGCGGTTTACACTTGATTTGACCGAGCAAAGTGTGCAACGTCAGTTATTGGAAAATCGCTGCTGCGAGTTTCCTTTCGTTCATCCTAAGCACGCCGGACGCCCCTATCGCTATCTCTTTATGGGTGCAGCTCATCGAGAAAGCGGTAACGCACCCCTGCAAGCGATTCTGAAGCTGGATGTTACCACAGGCGAGGAACAACTTTGGAGTGCCGCACCCCAAGGCTTTATCAGTGAACCAATCTTCATTCCCCGACCGAATGCGAGCCAAGAAGATGACGGTTGGGTGCTGACGTTAGTCTATAACGCAGGCTACCATCGATCTGATGTGGTGATTTTAGACGGTCGCGATTTAAATCAGGGACCAGTTGCACGACTCCACCTAAAACATCATATTCCTTACGGTTTGCATGGTAGCTGGACACCGAACGTTTTTTAGGATTTAATACTCCGACAGCCGACTAACGATCATCTTCGACTAAAAATAGGACAGGCACTTGACTGAACGACACTCTTGGCGCTCAAGCAAAGGTGGCGTACGTCCACCCCGCAAGTTCTTGTATTATCTCGGCGCGGCTGTAGCCATATCACTAGCTGTTGTATTTGTCAATATTGTTCGGGAACAAGTAATGGGGGGAAGCACTAACCCAACCCTTACCGTGGATGTTACGGCTGATCGCCACCCGATTAGCCCCGACATTTATGGCGTGAACAATTACAACTTAGATGCGACTCTGGTGAAGGAATTTCACATCCCAGTTAATCGTTGGGGTGGCAATGCGACAACTCGATATAACTGGCAGGCTGATTCCAGTAATTCTGGCAGTGACTGGTTTTTTACAGGTGGCAGTGGCAACCCTAACGTTGTGCCGGGTGCGAGCGCCGATAGGTTTGTCACCACAAACCGCACCAACAAGAGCAAGAGCATCTTGACTGTGCCGATGATTGGCTATGTTAACAAGACAAGTGCTTGGAATTGTGGCTTCAGAGTGGCAAAGTATGGACAACAGCAGGAAACAAATCCTTACATTAAGCCGGAAGGCGATCTCTGCGGCAACGGCAAGCGTCCTGATGGTACGTTAATTACCAACAATGATCCCCTAGATGTGAGCATTCCCAGTGACCCAGGTTTAATGCGGGGTTGGCTTGAACATTTAATTAGGCTACATGGGACGACGGCAAAGGGTGGTGTGCAGTTTTACCAAATGGACAACGAACCAAGTGGTTGGGGTAATACCCATCGCGACATTCATCCAAAACCAACAACTTATGACGAGTTACGCGATCGCACTTATCAGTATGGCGCAATGGTCAAAGCCACTGATCCGACGGCGCAAACACTCGGTCCCTCGGATTTTGGCTGGCCGGTATATGTCAACTCAGCGCTAGAAGGCGATCGCGAAGCACATGGTGGGGTTTGGTTTGCCGAGTGGTATTTGCAGCAAATGCGACTTTATGAGCAGCAGAATAAGGTACGCATTCTTGATTACTTTGACGAACATTACTATCCCGCAGGCGATGGCGCTTGTTTGTCGTTATGTCCTGCGGGTGATGCTAACACGCAAGCTCTGCGTCTGCGCTCGACTCGCTCTCTGTGGGATTCTACTTACAAAGATGAAAGTTGGATTGGGAAATCTTATCCACCGCTTGAGATTATTCCCCGTTTCCGAGGTTGGGTGAATAAGCATTACCCTGGAACAAAAATTGCCATCACTGAATACAACTGGGGTGGATTAGAGTCAATTAATGGGGCGCTGGCACAAGCGGATGTCCTTGGCATTTTTGGTCGTGAAAAACTCGATCTAGCTACCCTCTGGGGAGCGCCTAAATCAAACCAACCTGGTGCTTATGCTTTTCGGATCTACCGCAACTATGACGGCAAGGGCAGCACTTACGGCAACACCTGGGTGCGTTCGACTAGTGCCGAGCAGGGACAGTTGGCGATTTACGGGGCGCAACGCAGCAGCGATAGTGCCTTGACATTAATGATTATTAATAAAACGGAAAAAGATTCAACCAGTGACTTAGCTCTTAAAGGATTTAGCCCAGGAGCAAGCGCTCAAGTTTATCGCTACAGTAGCGCCAATTTAAATGCGATCGTCCGTCAACCGGATCAGGCGCTTAGTGCGACCGGCTTTCAAGCGACATATCCCGCTAATTCCATTACCCTTATTGTTATCCCCAAGGCATCTACTTAGGTGCTTAATCGTTTACTGTTGAGCTAACGCGCACTTTTTTAAAAGCGGTAAGGCTGCTAATTTTATAAAGCAGCTAAGGGGATTAGCTCAGGAATTATGCGGTAAAAAATCATGAAATTTAGTATTGTCATCACAACTTACAATCGCCTCAATCTTCTACAACGTGCGATTGACAGCGCTCTTGCTCAAACCATACCTTGTGAAGTAATTGTTGTTGATGATTGTTCGTCTGATGGCACACAAGCTTATGTCCAAAACAGGTGTGAATCTGTAGAGGGTAAAAGTCGTCTGATTTATCATCGCAATAGTATTAATCTTGGTCACTCAAAATCAGTTAATACAGGTGTAGAATTGGCGACCGGGGAATGGATTAAGCCCTTGGATGATGATGATTATCTAGCGCCAAATTGTATTGAAGTGATGGAAAATGCGATCGCCTTACATCCCCAAGCCGTAATTTGTTCTTGTCAAGCGGCTCAAGTTGATGCTAATGAAGTAGAACTGAGTAGAACCCGCCAAGTTGGTTTAGGGACGTTTTATATTCTTCAAGAAGACATTCATTATGGAATGCTTTTAGAGTTAGTTCCCTTCGGGACTCCGGCTCAAGTTGTCTTTTCCCGTGATGCCTTTCTTAAATCTGGCGGGTGGGATTCTAGTTTAGATGCAAACTTTGATGATATTGATTCTTGGATTAAAATTGCTCAATTTGGTGATGCAATTTTTATCAATGATTGTTTGAGTTACAGAACGATTTGGTCGGGCGCATATAATCAAAAATTTTCTCTACAAAAACGACTTGATACTAATATTTTAATTAAAGAAAGAATTTATTCATTTGTTAGTCAAAAATATTATAAGCAAATTCCGAATCTTCAAGATATCCAGGCTTACCTTAAATTACATTGGAGTTTGGTAGCACTGAAACAAGGAAAGCTACTCAGTGCCGCAAAAATGTCTTTTCCTGCGGTGCTTTCCTCAAAAGCATGGAAGCTACTTTGGCAAAGATATAAGGCAAGACCTGATTCAAAGTCAAATAATCCGGAACAATCTATATTAAATTTTCACCAATGTTGTCATCCTTTGCCCGAAAAGTTGTAGAAATTATCAATCGCAATTAGTCCCAAGGGGCAAATCCTTGTTAGTGCCTGTGACGAGCAAAAAATCAAAGTTTGACTGCGAGAAGCTGACATTCTACGTGATACTCTCACCGAACATCTAGACAGCATTTACTCAGTTGGCATTAGCCCAAATGGAGGTATCCTAGCAACAGGTAGCTGGGACCTAATTAGGGCTTGCTGCAAAAACCGGAAACCCAGATTTATCAATACTTTGAGCGGCATTG
>CADCTM010000008.1 GCA_902805485.1 uncultured Coleofasciculus sp.
TTAGCCGCCTTTATGCAGCCGAGTTACAGAATCAAGAGCTAATAGATGAGCCATTACAGTATGTGGATATCGCTGAATGGCAAAATGAATTCTTTGAAGGGGAAGAGGTAGAAGTAGGGAAAAGGTATTGGCGGACAAAAGATTTATCCAATTGGGCGAATTGTAAGCTTCCTCAGGAAAATCTATCTCCTATAAAACTAGAATTTGAACCCAAATTTATTACTTTAGTCTTTAATTCTGAAAAACTAACCAAACTCGAAGCGATCGCAAAAAAATCTAACACCTCAATTTCTGCGCTCCTTCAGACTTGCTGGCATATTCTGCTCTGGCGTCTTGCCGGACGGTCAGATGTGGTTGTTGGCACGTATTGTGATGGGCGAAATTATGAAGAACTGGAATCAGCGCTAGGGCTGTTAGCTAAATTTTTACCTGTTGATAGTCATTTAGAAGATACAACTAAATTTAGTGACGTATTAAAACAAATTGATGAATCGATAAACAATGCTTTGAAATGGCAAGAATCGTTTACCTGGGAACAAGTAGCAGGCGCAACCGAATACAACTTAGGTTCTTTATTCTTCCCCTATAGTTTTGAATTTAGGAAACAGCCTGCTCAATATTCTGTGGCTGATGTATCGTTTTCCATTTACAAGCAGTACGTCTGTATTGATAAGTTTAAAGTTAAGCTCACCTGTATTCGGCAGGATGGCTCTTTAGTTACAGAATTTCACTACAATTCAAACTTATTTCAGGTAGAAGATATTGAACGATTGGCGAGATACTTTCAAACGTTGTTAACCAGCGTCATCGAAAAGCCTGAAGCTGCCATTGGTGAGTTGGAGATTTTGAGTGAGTGCGATCGCAAACAACTCCTCGTCGAGTTCAACAACACCCAAACCCATTATCCCAAAGACCTTTGCATCCATCAATTAATCGAGCAACAGGCAACACGTACCCCTGAAAACATTGCCCTTGTTTTTGAAAACCAACAACTGACTTACGCCCAACTCAATACCCGTGCCAATCAACTTGCCCATCATCTGCAAACCTTGGGTGTTGGTGCCGAAACTGTTGTGGCGCTGTGTGTGGAGCGTTCCCTGGATATGCTCGTCGGGTTGTTGGGAATTCTCAAAGCGGGTGGAGCGTACCTATCTTTAGACCCTATATTACCGAGCGATCGCCTTTCTTACATGGTGAAAGATGCTGGGGCATCTGTCATCTTGACCCAACAGCACTTAGCTCATGGGTTCTCCGAACAAGCAGCACCGCTCATCTGTTTAGACAGTGGCTGGGAGGTAATTGCTCGGCAACCTGAAGAGAACCCGCCCTGTGCAGCAACACCTGAGAATTTAGTCTATGTAATCTACACTTCAGGCTCAACGGGTAAGCCTAAAGGTGTTGCTGTTGAGCATCGCCAACTTCTCAATTACTTGCATGGCATTTTAGCAAGATTGGACTTACCGGAGGGTTCCAGCTTTGCAACAGTTTCCACCTTCGCCGCCGATTTAGGGAACACTGTCATTTTCCCAGCCTTGTGTACGGGTGGATGTCTGCACGTCATCTCGCAGGAACGGGCAACGAGTCCAGAGATGTTGGTGGATTATTGCGAAAGTCATCCCATTGACTGTCTCAAAATTGTCCCTTCTCACTTAAACGCTCTGTTGACGGCTTCCCATCCAGAGAAGATTTTGCCTAAAAAGTATCTGATTTTAGGGGGTGAAGCGCTGAGTTGGCAGTTAGTTGAGCAAATCAGAGAGTATCAACCGAGTTGCCAAATCCTCAACCACTATGGACCTACTGAAACGACTGTCGGTGTCTTGACTTATCCCGTCCATGAGCGAGTGAGGGATAAATCTGAGACGGTACCCTTAGGGCATGCGATCGCAAATACCCAAGTTTATATTCTCGACCATTACTTGCAACCTGTACCCATCGGAGTGGCTGGAGAACTCCACATCGGTGGGGACAGTGTGGCGCGGGGCTATCTCAATCAACCACAACTCACTGCTGAGAAGTTTATTACCATCAAGCATTTGGGCGGGCAGGATGCCCAGCTCACAAGAGTTTATAAAACTGGGGATTTGGCTTGTTATCTCCCTGACGGCAATATTGAGTTTTTGGGACGAATTGACCACCAAGTCAAGATTCGCGGTTTCCGCATCGAACTCGGAGAGATTGAGTCGGTACTGATTCAACATCCTGCCATCCGGGAAACTGTAGTGTTGGCACGGGAAGACGAACTGAGTCACAAACGTTTGGTGGCTTATATTGTTCCAAGTCAGGAGTCAGGAGTCAGGAGTCAGGAGTCATTACTAATTAGTGAACTTCGGGATTTCCTGAAGGAGCAATTGCCGGAGTATATGGTGCCTTCGGTGTTCGTACAACTGAAGGTGTTGCCTCTCACGCCTAATGGTAAAGTAGACCGTCAAGCATTGCCAGCTCCTGATAGCATTAGACCGGAGTTAGAAAGCCGATTTGTTGCTCCCCGTACTCCTATTGAAGAAACCATTACCAAGATTTGGGCGCGAGTGCTGGGACTTGAGCGCATCAGCATCTATGACAACTTCTTTGAGTTGGGTGGAGATTCGATTCTCACGATTCAGATTGTCGCCAGAGCCAACCAAGCGGGTTTAAAGCTCACTCCCAAGCAACTTTTCGAGTCTCCAACAGTAGCAGGATTAGCCGCAGTAGCCGGAACACCTGCAAAGATTCAAGCCGAACAGGAACCTGTGACGGGTGTAATTCCCCTAACTCCGATTCAGCACTGGTTCTTTGAGCAGAAGCTGTGTGATATGCACCACTGGAACCAGGCATTACTGCTGGAGGTACGACAATCCATGAGTCCTCTTGCAACAGCCGAAACTACCCCCCTTAGCCCCCCTTTACCAAGGGGAGGGTTGGGGTGGGGTCAGAGATCTGGTTGCCAGAAGACTATTAGTCCTGACCTCCTCAAGCAAGCGGTGCAGCACTTGATGGAGCATCATGACGCGCTGCGCCTGCGATTTACCCTCACAGAATCCGGTTGGCAGCAAGTTAACGGCGGACTGGATGCAACTGAAACCGTACCTGTCTCCTACATGGATTTATCAGAAGCGCCAGCAGCAGAACAAGAAACTACCCTTGAAGCTACTGCTTCTGAGCTGCAAGCAAGCCTGAATTTGGCAGAAGGTTCGTTGATGCGGGTGGCTCTGTTTCACTTGGGAGACAATCAGCCAAACCGTTTACTAATTGTTATTCATCACTTGGCGGTGGATGGCATTTCTTGGCGAATTTTACTGGAAGATTTCCAGCAGATTTACCAACAACTTAGCCAGGGAGAAGCCGTCCAACTGCCTCCGAAGACCTTTTCTTTCAAGCAGTGGTCTGAGTCTTTGCGAGAATATGCCCGTTCAGAGCGGCTTCAGGAAGAACGCAACTACTGGTTACGGACTTCTCATTATTCCCGCCTACCTGTAGATAATCCAAACGGTGCGAACATGGTGGCGTTGGCTGAAACTGTATCCGTTTCTCTCAATGTTGAAGAAACTCGTGCCTTGTTGCAGGATGTGCCATCGGTGTATCAAACCCAAATCAATGATGTCTTGCTCACGGCGTTGGTACAAACCTTTGCCGAGTGGACGCAGGAACATTCACTGCTGCTGGATTTAGAAGGACACGGACGAGAGGCAATTGATAAGGATATCGACGTATCGCGGACAGTCGGCTGGTTCACAACGATTTTCCCAGTGCTGCTGACGTTGGAGGAAATTTCTCATCCAGGGGAGGCACTCAAAGCCATCAAAGAGCAGCTTCGAGGTGTTCCAAATCGAGGTATTGGCTACGGAGTGCTGCGTTATCTGAGTGAGGATGCCCAAGTCACCCAGCGATTGCAAAGCCTTCCTCAAGCCGAGGTGAGATTTAACTACCTGGGTCAGTTTGACCAAGTTCTGCCTGAATCATCGTTGTTTAAGTTGGTCAACCCGACTACTGACACAAGTCGCAGTCCGCGAGGTAATCGCCGCTATTTGATAGATGTCAACGGGTTTGTGCTTGGGGGTCAGCTTCAACTGGAGTGGACGTACAGTGAACAAATTCATCAGCGAAGCACCATCAAACAGTTGGCTCAAGAGTTTGTCGAGGCATTGCGATCGCTTATCACCCATTGCCAATCTCCCGAAGCTGGAGGCTACACGCCTTCTGACTTTCCAGAAGCAAACTTGAGTCAAAAAGATTTAGAGCAGTTCCTGGCGAAAATTAACCGAGGGTGAGAAAACAAGCCAATGAAAACAGAAAACATCGAAGATATCTACGAACTCTCACCAGTACAGCAGGGCATCCTCTTCCACAGTTTGTACGCTCCTGAATTGAAGCTCTATTTCATCCAGGTTAGTTTTACTGTACGGGGTAATTTCAATCTTGCCGCATTTGATCGCGCTTGGCAGCAAGTCGCGCAGCGGCACACCGTCTTGCGTACTAGCTTTTATTGGGAGGAGATTGACAAACCATTACAAGTTGTGCATCGCAATGTCAAAGTGCCGATAGAGCAGCATGATTGGCGGGGAGTCGATCCCGTTGAACGGGACAAGCGATTAGAGTCTTTTGTGAAAAGCGATCGCGATCGGGGCTTTGATTTTTCCCAAGCACCCCTGATGCGCCTGACGCTGTTCCGCTTGACTGACGACTCTTACCAAATTATCTGGAGCAAACATCATCTAATTCTAGATGGGTGGTCAACAGCGTTGGTGTTCCAAGACGTTGTTCAACTTTACCAAGGGTTTGCCCGGAGTAAAGATGCCTCCTTAGCACCCTGCCGCCCCTTCAAAGACTACATCACCTGGTTACGAAAGCAGGACTTATCCAAAGCAGAAGTCTTCTGGCGGCAAGCGCTCAACGGAGTTCAATCACCCATGCCTCTTACCAACCTAGAGACTGAAAACTTGCCCAGTCAAGAAGAACGATACGATGAGCAACAAATTAAACTATCGGAAGTAACGACAGCAGCACTACAGTCCTTAGCACGACAGCATCAGCTCACGCTGAATACGCTATTTCAAGGAGTCTGGGCTATCCTCCTCAGTCGTTACAGTGGTCAAAATCAAGTGGTTTATGGCTGTGGTGTTTCTGGTCGTCCAGTAGATTTAGGGAGAGTAGAGTCGATGGTGGGGGTGTTTATCAACACTCTGCCAGTTTGTGTCAAGTTGGAACCTGAGCAGTTTCTACTCGATTGGCTAAAGCAGCTTCAGGCTCAACAAATTGAGATGCGCCAGTACGAGTACACCCCGCTTGTAGAGATTCAAGGCTGGAGTGAAGTGCCACGAAGCTTGCCCTTATTCGAGAGCATTGTGGTGTTTGAGAACTACCCAGTGGAGGGGTTTGTACAAAACCCAGATGAAGGTCTAGAGATTTTGAATTTTACTGGCTTTTATAAGACCAATTATCCCCTCAATATTATTGGGTATCCTGAGTCCGAGTTGGTGATTGGAATTAGTTACGATTGCCAACGCTTTGATACCCATACAATTACTGGAATACTACAGCATTTTGAGATAGTACTCCAAGGTATATTAGCTAATCCGAATGTTCGCCTCAAAGATTTGTCATTATTGACGCCATTTGAGCAGCACATTGCCTTGATGTTGGAAAAAGAAGTAACGTTTGATTTTGCTGGTTTCTTTTAAGTTTTTGGGGTTAATTAGGGATTGGGTTGTATAAAAATTTTGCACAATTCTTTTTTCAATGCAAAGGAACACTAAGAGGTTCATAGTGGAACGTAGAGGTTAAGAGAGGTTTTTATGAGTTTTAC
>CADCTM010000009.1 GCA_902805485.1 uncultured Coleofasciculus sp.
GCTTACTTACTAGCCTCTGGGATAGCTAGTGTTAATAGTACACAACGTAAAATCTGGCAGGTAATTATGGCGATTTTGCTTACAGGAGGAATTGCTTCCTGCGCTATCAATTCCCAATCCGAAAGTTCACTTAGTAAGATATTTAATGGGGATAATCCTCAGATAGCTCGTCTGATTAATCAATCTGCTCGCCCCGTTGTCGTAAGTGATACATCGGACTTAGGTAATTTTGGAAGTATCCTTTCTCTGAGCTATTTAGTCAATTCTAATGTCCGATTTCTGTTAATTGATAAGCCAGAGTCCCTAAAAATCCCCGACCATTTTAGTGATGTATTTCTCTACGATACTAGTGGCAAGTCTGAGACTTTGCGAAATGTAATTAGAAAAAATTACAAAGTACAACTGATTCACGAAAAATCCGGAATGAGAAACTTGTGGCGCATAGAAAAAAAGTCTTAGCTTTCAAGCGAGATGGAGACAATGATTCATCTCTATTATCAGCAACCTCGAAGGCTCAACGCCAACCGAGCCAACGCAACACAGGCACGATCAGGTAATAACTTACCCCAAGCCAGAACCCTAGGGTGACACCTAAAAGACAGAAAAATGCAATACTGTCGATGAAATTAGCCAAACTGGGATCAGAGCGAGAAAAGATTGTAATTAGAATTGATGACGGTAAAAAGTTTAAGGCGACTAAACTGCTAAAGATTGCGCCTGTACCAAGGGCGGCAACGATCGCGTGAACGAGGTAATGACTCGGTAGCCCTAATCCTAATACTAAAGGGGCAACAGCAACCGCCGTAATTACTCCAACCAACCGTGCCGTTGGTGCAGTCGCGACGGAGGCTTGCCAAATGAACCAGGCGACGCTATAACCAAAAATGCCTGTGACTCCAGCGATGATCGGACGCCGTTGTTGACCAAAGCCGCCTGCCAGGGTTAAACCCCAAGCCGTACCCCAACCTGCGATCGCAAATAACAACATTTCTCGCCAAGCTGTGATCTTCACTTCAGGCAGGATCAGTGGTACTTGGTACGCCAGCCAATAGGCGATCGCTTTACCTACAGGTGTGCCATTAATCAAGGCAAATCCCAGCGCCGCACCCAAACCGGCACCAATGCCACTTAAGGTTATCTCCCAGGTGGTATCCAGACAGGCGAGGACAACCCCCATAACCGCCCGAAAGGTGAAACGTACCACACCCGCAACACCCTCGCCCAGGGAAGCGATCGCCTGATTTGCCGCCTCTAATCCTTCATCAACTGCGATCGCGATTTCTTCAGTAAGCGGGATTGTCGCTGGGTTAGATTGTCGTTGCCGCGTGACATTTGTCATCAAACGCTGCTGAATATCTTCAGCCGTTGCCGGTCGTTGTTGAGAGTCGAGGCGTACCATTTCATCCAGCAAGTTCGCCAAATCAGCGCTAACATTTACCTGATTTCGCCAGCGAAATTCACCTGTCACGGGGTCTTGTAAATCCGCCAACTCTTGCCCTGTCAGCAACTGAATCATCGTTCGTCCCAAGGCATAAAAATCCGCCGCAGGTCCCACCGCCTCACCAGTAATCTGTTCCGGTGGACTGTATCCGGGAGAAATCAACCGCGTCGAAACTGCCCCAGATCCAAACGACATTGAGCCAATTTGTTTAGCACCCCCAAAATCAATCGTCACTAATTGACCTGTTTCTTCCCGTAGCATCAAGTTGCTCGGTTTCAAGTCGCGGTGAATAATTCCCGAACGGTGCAACTCCCGTAAAATCTCGACAGCTTGGCTTAACCAATCTCGGACTGCTGACTCTGAACACCCTTGAGGATGCTGATTCAGCACATCTTGCAACGTCTGCCCGTTAATTTTTTCCATCACCAGACAAGGTAATAACCGCTCTTGGGAATTACCTAGGTTTACGAAAAAATAACTATCATTTTCAACATTGGGGATACCTGGATGAGCCAAACGTGCCAAAACTGCTGCCTCTTGCTCAAATAGCTGCAATGCCTTGGGCGAAGTATCAATCAACACCTTTAGCACTCGTTCGCTTTGCTTCTGCAAGTTCCAAACCGTGTAAATCGTGGCAAATCCTCCAGAACCCAAGCGCTGGAGAGGAACGAAGCGATTATTCAGCAGCAGCGAGGCGCCACAACCGTTGCAAAATCTGTTCCCCCACGGCTGAGGAAAGGGACGGGGGCAATCGGGATTTATACAATGAACCGCCTGGGCAACAGACTGGTACACAACTACCAAGATACACAGTGCTATTCGATTCTAAGAGAATGCTGACGCTCACGCCTATTTATCTAATTTCCACCCCAAGCGATTGGAGGGCTGGGATATGACGATTTGGAGACAGAATTAGCCTTTTGGCTTGTTTCTTCATCCAGTACCTTAATCACCTGGTTATAGCAATCCTCAGCCTGTTGTAGCGAGTTTCCAATACTGGTTAACCCCAATTTGCCAAACTCAGAAAGTGCGCCCATCAGATGAAATACATTACCTGTGCGGGTGCTGCTATCAAAATGCAAGCGATGATGAGCAATAATATCCATCAAGTCATTCGGCATCAACCCGCGATAGCGCTCTTTTTGCAAGTTGTCGGAGGCAATATAGTATTTTTCTTGACCTTGTTGACTGTAAAAAAGACCCGTAGACAGGTCATAGCGACCGTTGGTTAAATACTTAAGAGTCATAAACGGATGAGTTGTGCCACCTTTACGGAGGTTGATTTCGATCGCTTGCAAATCCCATGCTCCATCTTTGTTAACGGCGACAAAATCTACCCCATAACGTTCTATTGCCCCTTTTTTCGCCAGCGCTCGACCAACTCGCATCCCCATTTCTTGTAGGCGCAAGCGGTACGCTTCATCGGCAGGGAAGTAGCAACCGAGATAAATTTGACCATCTGGGCCGCCTAAGATTTGGTCGTGGGTGGAGAGGATTTCGACTTCGCCCGTTGGGGTGATGTAACCTTGGACACTAGGCGATCGCTTTTCTTCCCCTTCAATAAATCCCTCAACCAGCGCCCCCAATTCGGGAACACGACTGGAAAAATTAGCCCAAGTTTCCTCTTTTGATTGAAAGCTTAAATGCTCCATGCTGTCATGAAGTGCCGCGACTCGTGAATCATGCTCCGATGAAGGGGGCGCGACTTCTGGCATCGATCTTAAGTCAAGGACGGCATTCCCTTCTCCAGAAAAGCCTTCATTTAGCTTAACGACCATCCGCTTTAAGTCGGGTTGGCGTTCCCATAACTCGGCAGCAACTTTGGCTAAATCCTCCGCCTTCTCGACGCTTTGGCTGCCATCGGGATGAGGGACACCGCTTTCGGCGAAGATTTCCCGACTGCCGCTTTTTGTCCCCCAATAAAGTAAATCTGGGTCTGGGGCAAGTAAGGGGATACCGAGTTTTACAGATAACTCTTGCTCGAAATAAGTTGAGTTATAGCACACCATGTAGGACTTATTCGGGCGTAGAGCGTGGTGGATACGCTGCATTAAGCGGGGACGTTCTAGAATCTTTTGGGTGAGGGGTTTGAGGGAGGAGTCGTAGGTTGAAAGCAGTAGCAAGCGATCGCGTGCATGGGAAAAGGGAATCCCCGGTAATAGCTGCAAATAGTAATCAATGATAATCGGCGACATCGGCACGGCGGTGACGTAAATCAACCGAGTGCTGGGGTTGCGGAGACGAATTAAGGAAAATAATAGCCGTTCTTCGTAGTGCAGAAAGCCAGGGATTTTCTTAAGTTCGCGCTGATCCATACTCACAGAAGGTACAACGAGGATGTCGCAGTCTTCCTGATCGAATAAGTCAACACTCTGCCAGCGATCGCGTAACTGACTTTGCAACTGCCGAAATTGCTCCCCTTGTGCCGAGGAAGAAGGATTTATTGTATGCATCGACCCAGACTCGCCCTAATCCTGAATACAAGCCATATTAACGGTTTTAGGAGGAATTGGTTCATAAAGCCTTATTAAAGAGAAACCTTTGCCGTACAATTCATCAAGCTTATGATGACGACAGATAGCCAAAAGACGAATTAGCTTTTAGAGTTACGGAAATCGACGCGGCGGTCTTGAAGCATTAACTTATGTGCTTTTGGGCGCAAGCATCTGAATAATAACTATTGCTCATCCCACCTAGCACTGGGCTTTTTCCACTTGCACAAACAGAAAGGAAGTTATGAAACATATAGTCAAAATTCTGGAACCAACTGATTTATGGTATTTACAAAATAATATAAATAAAGAAACAAATAAATACTACCACCCCACCAAGCATATTCCCTTTGTTCAGCAACTGGAAATAACTCTAGAAAATTCCGGAGTCATCATTCAAAAAGGGGCATTGCATAGCTGTCTGGGTCAATTAACTCATGGGGTTTATAAAACCGATAACCGTTTAAAAGATATGTGGGTATCTCTAACAACGGACGCGGATTATAATGCTCCTATTTATAAAGGAACTGGTGTTGTTCACCTCGAACCTCGGCAAAAAGGATATTTTCTCCACTACGCACCGATTGGGCTTTCCAATTCAGAGCAGTGGGAACTTGATGATGGTGTATTTCAGTTTTGTTCTGACAATGTAGTTCTCGGCACTAAGCGCTTAAAGTTGCGGCAAATGGTAGGTTCTAGTGATGGGAAATGGCGAATTGCTTTGAGGTCTTTACCTGGGCAAAATGCGCGAGTTGTTGTGGGAACAACGGCGCCGGCAAAGATTGTTGAACTCAGGAGAGGGGAAACTTTAATGGCTGATTATGACATGGTGAAGGGGTTTACAAATGGCATTGAAGAGGAGTATCGAAAGTTAGGTCATTTTGGGAAAGGTGGCGGCGAGGGTTATGTTTGGGTTTATCGCGGTGAAGGGAAGTTATTAGTATCTGAAATGGATGGCATGGGTTTGGGTTAGGTTATTTAGATTGCTGGGAAATAGTTGAGTTTGAGATTTGAAACCGCTTTCTTGGCGCAGATAAATTCTGATTTGTTTCTTGGTTTCATCGCATTTCTATCGGACAAGAACTCTCAAGCGTTCTCAGTTCCTATCAACCTAGCGTACTCGCCTTTAAGGATTCCATAACACGGACAGGAAACGGTTTCTAATTTCTGCCGATTCAGGACGGTAATTTTGCCACGGTTGTACTGAATCAGTCCTGCCTGTTGAAGGCGGTTAGCCGCCTCCGTCACACCCGCACGTCGTACACCCAGCATCTGGGAGATAAATTCCTGAGTGAGCAGCAACTCGTTTGACTCTACACGATCACAGACAAGCAGCAGCCAACGCGCAAGTCTCTCATCGAGCTGATGGAGGCGGTTGCAAGCCGCGTTTTGCAAGGCTAGAGCGTACAGCGCTTGCGTGTACCGCAGCAACAAACTTTGCAGTGAGCCACTCTGCTGAAATTCGATTTTAAGCAAGCTTGCCTCCATCCTCATGCCAGAGTCTTCTCGCTGCACCATTGCGGTTGCGGTCGCGATGCTGTCTCCCAAAACTTCGGGGATACCCACTATCCCCTCATTACCCACTAAGCCGACTTCGACCATCGAGCCTGCTTCCGGAGTGGAAAGCAAAGAAACTATTGCCCACAGGGGAAAATAGACGTATTCGATTAATTCACCAGCTTTGTGAAGGACTTGCTTCAGAGGGAGGTGGACGCGCTCTAGATGGGGAACAAGGCGCTGGTACTCAGCATCTGGCAGAGCGGCTAGCAGTCGATTGACTGGCTGGGGGGACGCTTCGGACATTGGGTATTAGGTATCTCTTAATTCTTAATT
>CADCTM010000010.1 GCA_902805485.1 uncultured Coleofasciculus sp.
ACCAACCGCTTGTAACAAGTAATGATGGTTGTTCCAGTAAATACCAATATAAATAAAACTCAGTACATAACTCAGAAAGACTGGAACTAGCGGACGCAGCGCTGCTAAATCAGTTCCATGAGGTATCTTCAATTCCAACACCATACTAGTGATGATAATGGCAATCACGCCATCACTGAATGCTTCTAGCCTCCCTTTCTCCATTTGTGGCACTCCTTTTTAATGCTTATCGACACTTCCTTTATCTTGTTGATAACTACAGTCTTGCGAGTCAGCGATGCCTGCGACAGGCGTACTGATTCCTAGACAAGTGTAAACTACGAGAGTTAGCCCTCATCCTAATTCCGCAAGAGGTCTATTAAGGGAATTTGTTTTATACTCTGTGAGCGTGGCTTTTAATCCCCTTATATTAGTAAATGCTTCTTCAAGATTCACGCAGTGTCAACTTTTGAGAAGAAAGCGATCGCCTAGCTCCGGAAGAAAACTCACTCCAAGTCAAGCGTCTGTTGCAATACCAACTGGATATTCCTACAGCGGCTGTTCTTTTTTATTCGATTCATCGGGTAGCGGAATGAATTCGGTTTCTTGAGGAACCTGCCCAAACCGTCCTTCAAGCCAATCTCGCTTGGCTTGCTCAATGCGCTCTTCCCGACTAGAGACAAAGTTCCACCACTTGTGCCGCTCACCCACAGGCTCCCCCCCGATTACGATACAGCGAGCCGCGCTCTCAGAAGAAATGTCCACCGAAGCTCCTGAACTCAGAACAGCTAATCGGTGTTGCTCCAGAGAACCACCGTTAATCTGGAGTCCTGGAGTCACACTGTAAACGGCTCGTTCACTGTAATTGCCAGGTAAGGTAAAGTGCGTTTGAGCCGCCAATTGCACATCCAGATAAATTATCGGTGAAAACGTTTGCACGGGAGACTTGCGACCATAGGCTTCTCCCGCAATCAGGGTGAACGAGACTCCTGCCTCATCCCAAGTTGGCAAATCCGTTGCTGGGTGATGCCGGAACCAGGGTTCTGTTTCCTCATGCTCGTCAGGTAGTACGACCCAGGTTTGAATTCCGTGCAGCGTCGCTTCTTGGCTCCGCACATAGTCAGGAGTCCGTTCTGAGTGGACAATGCCACGCCCTGCTGTCATCCAGTTCACGGCACCGGGATGAATTTCTTGGACGCTGCCCACACTATCACGGTGTAGCAAAACTCCTTCAAACAGGTATGTGACCGTTGCCAGGTTGATGTGCGGATGTGGCCTGACATCAACACCTTTGCCGGGTGGAAACACCGCAGGACCAAGATGGTCAAAAAAGATGAAGGGACTCACTAGGTTCAGAGCGTCTGCTGGGAGCAGCCGACGTGCTTGAAACCCACCCAAATCTTGAACGTGTGGCTCAATGATGTGTTGAATGCAATCAGTCATGATAGATGTCTCCGGGATAATCAGGAATTTAACGTGCCTTAAGATTACTCAGACCTTTGATTTTGTCTATATTTTAGAGAGGATTCACTCGCTAAACCTCTGGCGGCTTTAGCTTTTTTTGTAGCTAATCAAATCTGTTTAGAGAGTAATGCTTTGCGCTTGCATCGCTCGTTGGACACCCTCGTCGTCTGCCATCTGCATCATGAAGCGATGCAGGTTGGGGTAGTCAGTAAAGGGTTTTGGCAGAGATTTGCCCCAACGACAAAAAACGAACAGGTATGGATCAAGAACGGTGCGCCGCTCTTCAACTATGTAGTTGCGATCGCTCATGTGGCGATCAAACAATTGAAAACAGGCATCAATTTGCTTGTAAGCCGCTTCTCGAATGGCATGATACTGAGGCTCCGTTGCAATGTACCGCTGCGGCAAGAAGTAGGGATAAAAGGCAGGATGCACATCTCCAGTCAGGTAAGACATCCACTTGTGCATTTCATACCGCGCTTCAGGAGTTGGACTGGTACTCAGGTGTTCATCTGGAAACTTCTCAGCAAGGTAGAGCAAGAGCGCTCGCTTCTGCCTAATTCAATATCCGACCATCTTCCTCAATTAGAGCAGGTACTTTTCCGGCTAGATTCACGGCGAGAAATTCCGGTTTACGGGTTTTGCCACGCTCGACTCGACCCAGTTCAAAGGGTTTACCAATCCATTCCAGAACAATGTGGGGAGCAAGGGAACAAGCTCCGGGCATATAGAACAGCTTCATAAAGTCTTCTTTGGAGCGATCGCTTCAATGTACGGTCAAGAGGATGTCTGAGTACGGATCAGACATCCTCCAAATCTATGCCACCATATCGAACAACAGCACTTCCGTATCCTTGGCAGCGCCTTGCAGCGTGATTCGTGATTCTTGAGCAATGGCAGCGCCATCTCCGGCTGTGAGCGGTTGGTCATTCAGTTGCACCGCACCTCTGACCACTTGCAGCCAAGCGACTCGTCCCCCTGCCAGTGGATGACTCACCGTTTCACCATCGTGCAAAGTACTGGCATAAAGGTTCACATCCTGGTGAATGGTGATCGAGCCATCACGCCCATCACGAGAGCCAACTAAACGGAATGTACCGCGCTTTTCTTCCTCAGAAAATGTTTTCTGCTCGTAGCCTGGTTTAATCCCTTCTTGCTCTGGCAGAATCCAGATTTGCAGGAAATGCACGGGTTCGGTAGAGGAAGCGTTGAACTCACTGTGCTGAATTCCTGTTCCGGCAGACATCCGCTGCACGTCTCCCGGACGAATTACAGACCCAGTGCCAATGCTGTCTTTATGTTCTAATGCCCCTTCGAGGACATAGGAGATGATTTCCATGTCACGATGCCCGTGGGTGCCAAAGCCTTGACCTGGGGTAACTTTATCTTCATTGATCACCCGCAGATCAGCAAAGCCCATGTAATTAGGGTCGTAGTAGTTACCAAAGGAGAAGGTGTGACGACTATCGAGCCAACCAAAGTTTGCCGTACCACGGTCTTGAGCGGGTCGAATCGTAATCATGTCTTGTGCCTCCTTTCTGGATGGGAGAAATTTATTTTAGCCACATTGTTATTATGGATTGAATTTAAATAAAAGACAATACGCTGTTTAATATACATATTGTCTCTTAAAATTCTACAATATTTCAGCGATGGACAAGTTTGAAAGCCTTCGTGCCTTTACCCAAGTTGTGATTTCTGGTGGGTTTGCGGCAGCCGCACGGGAGATGGGATTGTCGCGCTCGGCAGTGAATAAGCTCGTGATTGCTCTAGAAAATGAATTGGGTGTGCAACTGCTGCATCGCAGTACGCGGGTGGTGACTCCAACTGAGACGGGACTGGCATTTCATGAGCGTTGCCTGGAGATTTTGGCAAGCCTGGAAGAAGCAGAGCGCTCGATTACTCAATTGCATGAGGAACCGAGAGGCAGGCTGCGCGTGAATGCCCCGATGTCGTTTGGGACGATGCACCTAGCTCCAGCCTTAGCCGATTTTCTGGTGCACTATCCTGATCTTCAGGTACAACTAACGCTCAACGATCGCTTCATTGATCCGCTCGAAGAAGGCTTCGATGTCACGGTGCGAATTGCGAAACCTCAAACGAGTGCCAGCTTGATTGTGCATCCACTGGGCGTGGCTCAACGAGTGCTGTGTGCCGCTCCCAGTTATCTAGAAACCCATGGAATTCCAGCTCATCCTTTTGAACTGCGTCACCATTCTTGTTTGCATTACGGTCAGCTCGCTGTTGAGGATCAGTGGATTTTGATTGGAGCCGATGGAGACCATACGATTTCGGTGACGGGTGTGCTGTGCTCTAACAATGGCGAAGTGTTGAGAGAGGCAGCCGTTCGCGGGTTAGGGATTACGCTCCTGCCCCGATTTATTGTTGAACCAGAACTCCAACAAGGGAGCCTACAGATTGTTATGCCAGATTATCATCCTCCTGAACTCTGCGTTTATGTAATTTACCCTGTCAATCGCCATCTATCCACCAAGATCCGGCTATTGGTTAACTTTCTTCAGGGGCAGTTTGGGCATCACCCTGAGAGAAATGGCTCGATTGGTTAAGAAGAACTCGTTGTTAGATTGATCGTTGCACCGTTATCTCTGAGCCGATTGGTGAAATACCAGATCAGGTCAACTACTACACGCAACAGTCAGACTTAAAACAGACTAAAATCCTGTTTCCTGATTACAAAAACATCTGGTCGGAGTCTCAACAGGTCAATCTGCAACGGTTAAACACGGCATGGGAGCGCTAGTTAATTCCCGACAAATCAGGTAAGCGTGGAGGAAGAACTCGGTTTAAAAAAACCGGGGAATTACGGTCATTTGTTTACCCGCGAGTTAACTGCTCTAGAGCCGGAGCTTCCCTTAATAACGGAGTGTTGAAACTGTCAAAAATAGGAGAGATGCCTGTCATCATGCATCGCCCTATCCCTTAGGGTTTCACGCTTAAAACTTGCACCATTGTTCACAAGGCTGATGGGAGGTTTAGAGGATACCCAGCCCGTAAATCGCGAAGCTTTTTCAGGCTGGGATGGGGTGCAACTATCCGTATCTGAACAACTATCCGTATTCTGAATTAGAAGCCCCCGTTATACCCGTAGGGTTAGCAGGGGAGAATGTCACATGAATCTTTATCCCCTAATCTGCACCGGCATAATCAAATACGTCATCTTCAAACCACCCAACGGCGTCAAAATCACCGGACTATCAGCCGTATTCATCTGTATCTGAATATCCGACGTAGACAGCGCCTTTAACCCATCAATCAAATACTTGACATTAAACGCAATATCTAAACTCTCACCCGATACCTGTGCAGGCATCGACTCCCGCCCACTGCCCACATCTTGAGCCTCTACAGATAGAAAAAGCTGTTCATTAACACTGTCAATACTAAACTTGACAATATTATTCTTCTGATCAGCAAGCACCGCAATTCGCTCCACCGCACTTAATAACTGACGCCGATCAATTGTGATCTGGCGCTGGAACTGGCGCGGAATTAACTGCCTGTAAGCTGGATACTGCCCTTCCAAGGTACGGCTAGTTAAGCGGTGTTCCCCTCCTTGGAAAACAATCTGACCTTGCTCAAAATGCAGCAGAACCGTATCACTCGACTGACGCATTCCCACCATTCGCTCTAGTTCCCGTAAAGCTCTAGCAGGTAGAGTAAACTCTAAAAGCGCCGCATCATTAGCGACTTCTGCCTCTTCCTCCTCTTCAGCATTTTGGTTCGTCGTTTGCACAACCGCTAGTCGGTGTCCATCTGTGGCGGCAAACTCCAAACTATTTTGCTGCATTGTCAAGTGAACTCCCGTCAGCACCTGCTTCGTTTCATCGGAACTCGTGGCAAATAAAGAACCACCCAACCCTTGTGTCAAAGCTTCTACCGAAAGCTGGACAGCAAGCCCTTCCTTCACTTGCGGCAACTCAGGAAACTCCTCTGCCCCCATGCCCCGCATTTGGTAACACCCGGAAGCAGACGTTAATGTTACAAGTACGCTATCGCCCTCCGGAGTTTCTCCTAGCTTGTCCTCCAGAGTAATTTCTCCCTCTGGTAGACGCGAAACAATATCATTCAAAAGTTTTGCCGGAATCGTTATTTCCCCCTCTGCCTCGACTGTGGCAGTAAAGCTTCTTTGGATCCCGAGACTTAAATCAAAGGATGTGAGGCGCACTAACTGAGTTTCTTTTTCCGCCGTTAATAAGACATTGCCTAGTATCGGATGCGTGGGACGAGAAGGAACGGCACGACTTACGAGTGAGAGGTTGGTATTGAGGTCACTTTGGGTGCAAACGAGTTTCATAGAAATT
>CADCTM010000011.1:0-3439 GCA_902805485.1 uncultured Coleofasciculus sp.
ATTGATCCAAATGCTTGGTCAAATGGGAATTCTATGAAATAAGGAGGTACTTATGATAGACCGATCTGATTTTTTATATCCTCGTAGCCGCTATTACGGTCCAGTTAAACCCGAAAATCTAGTTTTTAATGCCAATCTTCAGGAATTTGCCCAACGAGTAAACTTTATATGCAATTTGGAAACGGGGGGAAAGCTCCCTCCTGAAGAGGCTTACAAACAGATCAAAAACCTCTGGAAACAGTTAAAACGCAGTAAAAAGGAACTCGCCATTGGTGAAAATCCTTTTCAAGGTGAGGCAGAAGGGGAAGAAGGGAGTTAGGGATTGTTTTCTACACCCTTAAGGATTCTTGCGGGGGAAAATAAACTCCCTCGCCCCCATTTTTAATGGTTATCGGGAATCGAAATCCTCTCGGTGTTTGGGGGATCTTCCGAGATTAAGTGCAATAACGAGTAATTTGCTTTTACACCCTACCCTACTTCGTTGTCATTGTATGAACGCCATCCCAGTATGGTGGAGGTGGGTTTTCGAGATAGTTTTTCGAGCGCTGTAAGTGTGCAATAATCGCTTGGTCAGTTGGCTTGATCTGATAAGCCTCGCCAAAGTAGGAAATTGCTTTGTGGAAGTCTCTGTTAATGTAGGCATTACGCCCTGCTTCGTAGAAGTCCAAAAGTCTTCGGGTGGCATCATTTAGGGGGACATCGACTTCGCCAATTAACTCATAAATACTGACCGGTTGGCTTTTGCCTTTGGGGCGAATTCGATCTAATTCTCGTACCCAAATGCGATCGCGACACAAATTATAGGTAGACTCGCTCAAGATAATATCGCAGCCATACTCTTTTGTCGCACCTTCCAAGCGGGCACTCAGATTTACACCATCCCCTATCACCGTATAGTCCATGCGTTTGTGGGAACCAATATTACCAGAAACCACTTCTCCAGAACTAATCCCAATCCCAATCCGAATTAGTGGATGATTCTCCAAGATGCGCTTTTCGTTAAACGCTGCCAAGCGCCAACGCATATCTAGCGCCGACTTAACTGCCATCCAAGCATGATTTTCTGTTAACGGTAGCGGTGCCCCAAACACTGCCATTAAGGCATCGCCAATAAACTTATCCAACGTGCCTTCATGGTTAAAAACTGCCTCCACCATCGTTTCAAAATACTGGTTTAGCAGCGACACAACTTCTGATGCGCCCAAGTTTTCCGTTAATGTTGTGTAACCCCGGATATCAGAAAATAGGATCGTGACATCCTTACGTTCACCAACCATTAAAGCATCTTCACCCCGTGCCATCACTTGTTCGGCGACTCCGGGCGTCATGTAACGATACATCGCGCTTTTCATCCGCTTTTCGCGCGTCATGTCTTCTAATACCACTAACCCGCCCCGTACTGTTCCTTCGGGATTTGTAAGCGGATTAACGGTTAAGTTAATACTACGTTCAATAGTTTGAACTTGCTGCTTGGAAAGGTACGTTAAACTGTGTGAATCCCAAGGTGCTTCATTCCAGGGAATATAAACATCTGGGTCGTTACTTTTGGGAATTGCCAGAATATAAGTAACTGCTTCATCGGTTGCGGGAGTGGAGGAATCATCTTTATTTCCTAGTTCCATTTCCCGATTGTTATCATCACTATTTAACGGATTTTGACCATTAACTGTTGAGTTACTGGGGCGCTCAAATAGCCCAGTAATTAGGCTTTGTTCTGGTACATAGTGTTTCGCACCACTGGTTAAGCTGTCCTGTAAACGCGACTGGATATTGTCTATTGGCACAACCTCCCAAACATATCGACCTGTAAGCTTGTACTCCCATAATTGTCGATTTTTAGTGTAAAGTTGCTGTGTTGGACAACCTAATAAAGCTAATGCTGCATCATTAATCGTGACAATTCGCCCCTGGGTATCGGTGGAAATTACGGCGTCTGAAAGGCTTTGCAAAATATCTTTTTGATATTGTTTTTCTATTAAGACATTTTCAAATAACTTGGCATTTTCTAAGGCAATTCCTGCCTGAATATTAAACGCCCGCATAAATTCTTCATCGGAACTGCTGAAGCTACCTTGATGCTTATTAATGAGCTGTGTTACACCAATTAAATCGCCCCCGGAGTTAAACACGGGCATACAAAGAATGTTGCGAGTGACGTATCCAGTACGCTTATCTGTTGTCGGATCGAAGCGGGGATCTTTGTAGGCATCGGGGATATTTAAAGGTTGTCCAGTTGAGGCAACGTATCCCGCAATGCCTCGATTGGAAGAGATGCGAATTTCTACCATCGTTTCCCCATCCGCTTTGGCAACTTTACTCCAAAGTTCGCCGGTTTCTTTACTAAGCATAAACAGGGTGCTGCGATCTGCCTGCATTAAATCACGAGCTTGCTCCATTACCAAACGCAGAGTTGCTTCTAAGTCTAAGCTTTGACCGAGGGAGGCGGTTGCTTTGAGGAGGGCAGCGGCACCGCGTTGATTGCGGGCAGCCATGTAGAAGGATTGGCAAGTTTCGAGGATAATGCCTATTGAGGCGGCAAAGTCTTTAAATCGCTGTACGTCTTCGTCATCAAAGGGGACACCATTGGCTTTGTTTAACAGTTGTACTACCGCTACTATCTGCTGGTTGCTGCTAAAAATTGGCATACACAGGAGCGTGTTGGTATGATAGCCAGGGCGTTCGTCAACTTCTTTGTTAAATAGCGCGTGGTTGTAGGCGTCGGGGATGTTCAGATACTCGCCTGTTGTCGCGACGTGTCCGGCAAGACCGATGTTGAGGGGAATACGAAGTTCTATACTTTTGCTGGGGTCGTCTTGGGGCACTTTTGCCCAAAGTTGTCCTTTGTCGGCGTCAACGAGGAAGATGATTGTGCGATCGGCTTGGAGGATTTGACCAATTTTGAGGGTGAAGGCATCCATTACCTGCTCTAGCATGGTTTCTAGGGCTTCGTTGTTGATCATTTCGATCGCCCTCAGAAATTGCTGGAATTCAGCAGTGATGAAGTCCAACAAGCAGATGAATTCGGGGACAGATAAGTCTTTGACTCGATGAGTCAGGGCGCTTGTCCGATTAAGTTGAGTTAACTGAGTTAGTGTAGCCAGAACGCTACCGGTGTTGGAAAGTGTCATAGTGATGACTGTTCAACAGGTTTTGTGTGATCCGGCGTGTGGACGAGCATGAGCGTGACTAAACCGGGTAGATGATGGATGATGTTTGAAAAGACGCTACGTTAAAGCTTGAGAGCGATTACTCACGTTTCCCTACCTCAGACCACAGCTTGAAATTGTGATATTTGACCGCAAGCATCAGATTAATTATGCTGCTGCCAATATAGCAATATCCTTGTTGAGCAGTTGTTTGGGTAAGTTTAGACAGGGTTGCTTTCGCCTGTCGGCTCAACTCCCACGGTGGAATCGTGAGATGATGCTGAAAAAAACTA
>CADCTM010000011.1:3449-5760 GCA_902805485.1 uncultured Coleofasciculus sp.
ATAATAAAGCCATTAATAGTCCTACTTATGAATGTATCCACTTCTTTTAAGTAAAACAAGGATGTTACGGGTAATCTGGAGAACTTGCATTACGGAATTAAGGAAATACTCAGCCGTTGCCCTCCAAATGAGACAGAGGGGAAAAATGTTCCTCAGTGATCGGTTCAGGTTAGCACTCTGAGCGCGAGAGTGCTAAATTTGCTATTAGATACACGATAAAACACAAGATACGTATGGCGAAAATTATTGCATTTAACGAAGAATCAAGACGTGCTTTAGAGCGGGGTGTCAATGCCCTAGCCGATGCCGTCCGCATTACTCTCGGACCAAAAGGTCGGAATGTGCTACTAGAAAAGTCCTATGGGGCGCCCCAGATTGTCAACGATGGCATCACGGTTGCTAAAGAAATTGAACTGGAAGATCCTTTAGAAAATACAGGCGCAAGATTGATTCAGGAAGTCGCCTCCAAAACTAAAGATATCGCCGGTGATGGTACGACTACCGCAACAGTACTTGCTCAAGCGCTGATTCGGGAAGGGTTGAAGCTGGTTGCTGCTGGCGCGAATCCTGTGGCGGTACGTCGAGGAATTGACAAAACGATCGCTCATTTAGTTCAAGAAATTGCAGCGATGGCGCAACCTGTAAGTGGAAGTGCGATCGCTCAAGTTGCTACCGTTTCGGCGGGTAACGATGACGAAGTGGGTGCGATGATTGCCCTGGCGATGGATAAAGTCACCAAAGATGGCGTAATTACCGTTGAAGAGTCAAAGTCACTCTCCACTGAACTTGATGTCGTCGAAGGGATGCAGATTGATCGCGGCTACATTTCCCCCTACTTCGTTACCGATAACGAAAGAATGGTAGTGGAATATGAAAACCCCCGGATTCTAATTACTGATAAGAAAATTAGCGTAATCCAGGATTTGATTCCGATTTTAGAGAAAGTTGCCCGTGCAGGACAACCTCTCTTAATTATTGCCGAAGACTTGGATGGGGAAGCTTTGGCAACTTTGGTAGTGAACAAGGCACGGGGTGTTTTGAATGCCTCGGCAATTAAAGCGCCGGGATTTGGCGATCGCCGTAAGGCAATGCTACAAGATATCGCTGTACTCACGGGCGGTCAAATGATTTCTGAAGAAGTCGGCTTGACCCTTGACGCAGCATCGCTTGAGATGCTAGGCACAGCGCGGAAAGTCACGATCGACAAAGACAGCACAACCATTGTTGCTGGTGGCGATAACTCGGCAGACGTGCAGAAGCGAGTGGCACAAATTCGGATGCAGTTGGATGAAACTGACTCGGATTACGATAAAGAAAAACTGCAAGAACGCATTGCTAAACTAGCAGGTGGTGTTGCTGTAATCAAGGTGGGCGCGGCAACTGAAACCGAACTCAAAGACCGTACACTGCGGATTGAAGACGCTCTGAACGCCACGAAAGCGGCTGTGGAAGAAGGCATTGTCCCTGGTGGCGGTACGACGCTGATTCGCTTGATTCCCAAAATTAGCGAAATTAAAAAGAGTCTTGATGCAGAAGAGCAAATTGGCGCGGACATCGTGGCGAAAGCTTTAGAAGCACCACTGCGTCAGATGGCAGATAATGCGGGTGTTGAAGGTACCGTCATTGTCGAGAAGGTGCGGGAGAGCGATACCAACATTGGTTATAATGCTGCCACGGATGTGTATGAAGACCTAATTGCGGCTGGTATTATCGACCCAGCTAAGGTTGTGCGATCGGCGCTACAAAATGCTGGTTCCATTGCTGGCATGGTTTTGACCACCGAAGCCCTCGTTGTTGAGAAGCCTGAGAAGAAAGGCGCAGCCCCTGATATGGGCGGCATGGGCGGCATGGGCGGCATGGGCGGCATGGGCGGCATGGGTGGCATGGGCGGCATGGGCGGCATGGGTATGATGTAGTCCACCGCCTTGTCGGTATAAATCATCGTAGAGACGTTCCGGTGGAACGTCTTTTGATATAACGGTTGAAAGCAGTTTGTCCTTAAGAGGGGACAGGCTGCTTTTTCCTGACAACTGTTAAGTTTTGTCGTAAAACTTGAATAAGGAACTTCAAGCTTAGATGGAATAATGCTGATCTTTTTTATTCACGGTGTCGCCACACGCGATGCTCAATATGCAGAGCCATTAAGAGCATTTATTCGTCAAGAATTTAATGAACAAGGTAAATTTCCCCACTTCCACGCTAGCTTTTGGGGGAATTTTCTCGGCGATAGAGATAGAATGTGGAACGGTATTGACCAAGATTTACAAGAACTAGAACAAGAATCACCACAAGCTAACCTTGAAGATATTTT
>CADCTM010000012.1 GCA_902805485.1 uncultured Coleofasciculus sp.
AGATGTACTTTAATTTTAAAATCGTAGAGACGTATCCCAAGGATACGTCTCTACAAGGTTGTGCGATTTCCTGAAATGAGATTACGCGCCGACAGATTCCTTCGCCGCATACATCACTTCAAGCGTAATTACACTAAAGCCACGCTCACGAGCAAACTTTTCAGTATTTCGCTTCACCTTACCCCGAACAAAACCAGGAACTTTATTTAATTCAGCTTGCGCTTCCTTATTCCATCCGAGGTCAGAATCAGCAGAAATACCGCGAGTAATTACTTCCTTAGTATCATGACCACCGAAGATTTCCAAGAGGTGATCTTCCATTCCCAAAGTAAAGGAATTGTAGACCAAATCTGCCATCTGATTCGTGCCTTCATAACCCAAGAAAGGCTTATAACCGATGGGGAAATCTTGGACATGAATTGGCGCGGCGATAACACCACAAGGGATATTTAAGCGCTTACCAACGTGGCGTTCCATCTGTGTGCCGAAGATAGCGGATGGTTCAATACGAGCGATCGCATCTCCAATTGCTCCATTATCATCACTAATCAGCACTTCATCGCAATATTCGCTCACTTGCTCACGGAACCATTCTTCATCGTACTTGCAGTAAGTACCTGCTAATACGACGTGAATTCCCATCTCCCGCGATAAAATTTTCGTCATCGCCGCCGCGTGGGTATTATCGCCAAATACAACTGCCTTTTTACCTGTTAAATTTTGGCAGTCAATTGAGCGAGAAAACCAAGCCGCTTGGGAAACGTACAAAGTTTGATTGTTGATGTAATCTTCGTAATTAACATCCGCACCTTGAGCATTTAATACCTGCTGAATCTTACGAATGCAACGCGCTGTTTCCACCACACCCATTGGCGTAATATCTACAAAAGGCGTCCCAAATTCTTGTTCCAAGAAACGCGCTGTCATTAAGCCGATTTCGCGATACGGCACCAGGTTAAACCAAGCGCGAGGCAAATTCTTCAGGTTGTGAACCGATGCGCCTTCTGGAATTACTTCATTTACCTGAATACCCAAGTCAGCCATCAACCGCTTCAGTTCTGTGCAATCGTGGTGATTGTGGAAGCCCAGCGAGGAAATGCCGATAATATTCACCGACGGTTGTTCGGTTTTGCCTTCGGGTAGGTCGCCTTTTTTCTTAGCCTTAGCGATGTAGAATTGGACGACTTGCTCCAAGGTGCGGTCTGCGGCTTGCAATTCGTTGTAGCGGTAGTGGTTGACATCCGCCAACATTACGTCGCCCTTGGCGTCTAGCTGCGCCCTCTGGACGAAGTTTGCCAAGTCTTCTTGGAGAATGCTGGAGGTGCATGTGGGGGTGAGGACGATTAAGTCGGGGTTTTCTTCAGCATCTTTGCGGGTGATGTTGTCAACGACTTTTTCTTGGGAACCACGCGCCAAGACGTTACGGTCAACGGAACTGATTGTTACTGGGGTAAAATTGCGATCGCGTTCTAGCATCGAGCGCATGACGTTAAAGTAGTCATCGCCAATTGGTGCATGCATGATGGCGTGGACGTTTTTAAATGAACTAGAAACGCGCAAGGTGCCAATGTGGGCGGGACCTGCATACATCCAGTAAGCCAATTTCATACGCTGTTTTCCCTTTGTGTAGCAAGAATAATGCTCAGTTGGAGCAGTCAATTCAATTATTGGATTGCCTCTGATTTTCTCAGAACTCAGAGGTAATCACTAACCGCCGGAGCGGATGTGATCTAATTAGTCTTAATGGCTGAGAATCCCTTCCTACTTATAATACAGCCATTTTTTCGGCGAGCTTTCCAGATGCAAAGTGCAACCAATCTTAATCTTTAGTCATGTTTTGGCAGGAAATTCTTCTTTCCTCACCAGCGATAGTAACGATAGGGGTCGTCGCCTAAGTCGAAATCGGTTCGGTAGTCGGGATGATAGAAGTTAGGCTGATTCGAGGTTTTGGGTTTGAAGAAAACTTCATCAGCTTTAAAACTCGCTCCCATATTGGCAAGAATTTGAGCCAAGGTTCGGGTTTGTCGCCAACGGGTATAACGCAAATAAGTATTTGCATCGGCATTCAACTTGTCGGGGTCGATTTGACAGAATATTGCCACTCCTTTCCCGATAGTAATTCGACTGAGTAAACCGTTACTCGCCCTTTCTCCTCCCGATTGAATTAACCAGGTATCATAAGGTGTGCGAGAGTGTAAATCAGAAGTACTAATTCCTACGCTTTCTTGCCAATTGGGGAGGGTTGGAAGGGTAGTAATTTTCCCCTGATCCAAACGAACTCCTAAGGCTGTAGAAGAGGAACTTCGGGGTAAGAAAAATACTTTGCCACCCTTATTTAAATAAGCTTGCAAGTCTTTATCTTCTAAATTCGTCCCAGCACCGATAATTGTTAGTTGTGCATCAGTTATTAAGGAGTTAGATGAATGATAAATTAAACCTAGTGCATCAAGTTTAGCTTTATCTAATTCATTACCAATTAAAATTACTTTGTTTGCTTTGGGAGATAAGGGTGCATTTGTCCCGTATTCGATAAGCTGTTGAGCAATTTTTGCTGCTGCCGCATCTATTGGGATGTGATCTTCTAAGTCCAAAGTATTTAAAATTAGCCGTCCTTTGCCGTAGTCAAGTTCCATCAGGGGACTGTAGGCTAAATCAAATTCAGACTCTAAAATCGGTCGCCAAGAACTATGGTGTGGCTTCTCTAGGTCGGCACTGCTAACTGTACCGCGATTTCCCCAGTGCCAGCCATAGAAGGGTACACCGTGAGGACTGCGCTTCACATCGGCTTGATTCAGGGTGTTGGGGTAGGCTTCTGTTAGGGTACTTTCGCCTGTCCAGTCGCGTAAATCAAGTTCATCTAAGCCGTTGAGGATGGGATGGGTGGTGTTAACGGGGAAGACGCGGCGGGTTTGGTGGGGGGAAATGCGGAAGCCGAGTTGTTGTAGCCATTGGGGATTTTGAGTAAATGCGATCGCACATCCCCCATTCCGCACAAATGCTTCTAATCCCGCTGGCGGCGATGACAACGCCTCGCGACCAATTACCAGTAACTTCGGGACGAGTGAATTATCCCACGGCACAACCTTATATCCTAGTTGCTGCAACATCCGGGTTGTCTTGCCAACGGGGTCAAAAACGGTAATTGTGCCATTTTGTTTCGGGAGTTTGGGGAAGACGCGGAACCCAAAACGGTCTTCATGGGTAGCTGTACCAATGCTGGCGTTCAAGCGGATGTCTCCATCAACTTTCTGTCTTATATCTCCGGATAGATTTACTTCTATAGGGAAAAATAAGGTTTGACCTGTCTCAATTGTTCCAGTTTTTTGGGTCTTAGCAAGCTGTTGGTTATTTACAGTGACTTGCCAGTTGAAAGAAAATCTTTGGGTTGACCGGGTATCGTTAATTAGGACAACTTGCTTTTGCAGTTTTTGTCCGGTTGTAAAGTTATGATCTTTTGCGGTAAATGCGTCTGCTGAACCTGCGATCCATGCAAGTGTTGGGCGATTATTTTGCAGTAATGCTTGTCCACTGGGGTGGATAATATTGGCTTCGGGTTGCAAGTTGTACCAAAGAGATTTGGACACTTGTTTTAGATATACACCGCGCCCATCTGGAGAACGATTAATTTCTATCTGTTTTTTGCCTTCTTTGGGTTCCCAACCTTGACCATTATTCCAGGGAATCATCCCACCTGTCACGCCCATTGTACGCCAACTTCGCCAGGTGTTGGTATTAAATAATTGCTGTAGTTTTTGGAATGCCGGGGCAAAATTTAGTTCTGCTTTGCCGTACCAATTTTGATATTCTTGGTCTTTAATAAACAACTCACGAATTTTGTTTCTATACTCTGGAGTTTCTAATTCGTAAGCTTGTTTGCCCAAATAAATAGCGCTAAATTCGGTCATTAATGGTTCGCTAACTACTGATGAGGCAAAACCATTACGACCCCGCATCATGGTGGCGTGTAAGGGTGTACCGAACTCGACTACCATGTAGGGCATATCGCCGCTTTGTTGCCAGTTTGAAAGCCATTCTTCCCGTTCTTGTAGGGGAATCATATTAAGGTAAGAGTTTAAGGAGTAGACATCTCCGACGCTTGCGCCTTGGTGCATCATTACGGGGCGAGTGGGGTCATATTTTTTAATGATGCTGACAGCTTCTTCGCCAATTGCAACGATTTCTTTCAGACGTTTGTCTTCAATTTGAGTGATCGTGCCGACGATGTTTTTCTGTCCGATTCGTCGCGGGTTTTGGTCGTCGCTATGACCGAAAAAGTTGGGACTATTTGCCCACATTAAGATTGAGGGATGGTTGCGGTAGCGGCGCAAGTCGGTTGCCATGCGTTTTTCCCAGTTTGTCCTTGAGGAGTTCCAGGTTTTTGAGGAGGCAATGGGAGCGATGTCAAGGGCGGGTACAATGATTGGGAAGCCTTTAAGGTCGGCGCGTTCGGCAATTATTTCTCGAAAGTGCCATTTTCCGCGTTCGTCGTGGTTCCAGGGCCAAAGTTCGGCGATGTTAAATCCTGCCCAATTGTAGCCGTCGATCATGCGGTCAGCGACTTGGGGAATGCCGATCGCCCAAGGTTCTTCCATATTAATTGGTCGCAAGCGAATCTGGGTTCCGTTTAAGTAAAATTTTCGCCCTTCGATCCAGAATTCTCTAAAGCCGAATTGTTGATTATATTCATCGTCAATCTTGTTACCTTTTGTGGTAAGTTTGAGGGTGTAAAGGTTGGGTTTTCTAACGTCCCATAAGCGCGGGTTTTGCCAATTCCAAACTGCTTTTATGGTTTGGGTTGGTGTAGATTTTAGATGGGCGTCAGTGGTAAATTCTTGTTCAATTTCGCCTTTTTCATTAAGCATTTGGGCGACAAGTTTTACCTTCCCAGCTTGGGTAATTCCTGTTATTTCTATGTCTAATTCAATCTGCTTTTTCCGGGTTGAAGGTTGTATAAATACGTCGCGAATCTGGGGCTGATTTGGGATACTGAGCAAGCGAACTTCGCCGATGAGTCCCCGTGAGTCGAGGTTTGCTTCTGTAGTGTGCATCTCATTGGGACCCATAATCAGGGTCTTTTTTTGGGTAGAAGCGATCGCGTTTACGAGTATCGATAAGTTTGCTTCTTTTCCTGGCTTAACGACTCTAGTAATATCAACAGCACCGTAAGGCCAATCTATTTCGCCACATTTAATTCCGTCAATGTATATTTCTGCATCGGTACTAACTCGTTTGATGTCGAGTAAAAGGGCTTTACCTTGCAAATTTTGGGGTATTTTTATTGTGCGTTGATACCAAGCTTTTGTAAGTTTTGAACCGTCGAAATTTTCCCAAGCTTTTCCGGTTCCTCGCTTTGTTATTCCAGGAATAGAGTTGTCATTTTCGCGTTGCCAGTCACCAGGTACTAAGATATCACCCCAGCCTGTTTTAGGAGGTTGTTGGGATGAGGATTCGGTTGGCATAAATTGCCAATTGCCATTGAGGTAGATTTGGCTACGCTTGCTGTTGAATTTTGTTAAGGAGTAGCTAGGAATTTGGAGATTCGGGCAATTAGCAGAATGTCCCTTTTGGATGTGATTGTTTAATCCAAATAGAAGAAAGGTTAAGCTGAATATTATTGATAGTTTCGCCAGTTTACTTTTCATAGTTTAAGTAATAATTGGCGGTTAATAGACTGGTTCTTAAGTTTTTGTGGTTAAGAATTAGTTACTGATTGCTTTTTTGCAACTTCTTGATAGTATTGAGACATCTTAATCGCATT
>CADCTM010000013.1 GCA_902805485.1 uncultured Coleofasciculus sp.
ACATAGTTATGGATTGTTATCTGGTTCTTTTCGCCCGGAAGACCAGATTTGTGTTTTGCGGAGTTACATCCGCCAACGAGATAGTCTCATCAAAAGTGCTTGTGTCCACATTCAACGGATGCAAAAAGCTTTAACCCAGATTAACGTGCAACTGCATAAGGTGGTTAGCGATATCACTGGTACTACTGGGATGGCAATTATTCGAGCGATCACCGCTGGAGAAAGAGATCCGCAAATTTTGGCAGCTAAAAAGCATTACCGTGCTAAACGCTCTGAAGCAGAAATTGCCGCAGCGTTGAATGGAGATTATCGCAGTGAACATGTCTTTGTACTTCAACAAGAACTACAACTTTACGATGTTTATCAAACTCAGATAGCAGCCTGCGACCGCCAAATACAGGAGTGCTTGGCTCAATTTGGCGACAAAGTTAATCTGAATGAATCTCCGCTTCCTCAACCAAAGCATCGCCGTCACAAACCCCAAGGCAATGAACCCGATGCGTGATTTACGTACCCATCTTTACCGAATTAGTGGCGTGGACTTCACTGGCATTGATGGTCTTGGTGTCTTGACAGTGCAAACCATTATTTCTGAGGTCGGTTTAGATCCTAACCGATTCCCAAGTGTTAAACACTTTACTTCCTGGCTTGGTCTTTGCCCTTGCAATCGCATCACTGGTGGTAAAGTTAAACATTCTCAAACTCGCCTTGTGGTTAACCCTGCTGCCAATGCTTTCCGAATGGCAGCACAAACAGCTGCTCATGTGCAATTCTGCCGAGTCGTGCTTTTTATCGTCGCTTACGTTCTCGCCTGGGTACACCCAAAGCTATCACTGCTACTGCTCATAAGTTGGCACGAATTTTCTACCGACTTTGGACATCTGGAGGCAACTATCAAGATCCTGGCATAGATTATTATGAGCAACGTTACCAGGAACGCGTCATCAATAACCTCCAGAAAAAGGCTCTCGCTTTAGGTTTTGAGCTTGTTCCCCAGCCCGAAACAAATACGGTTTCTTAGGAGAGGGATATAGCAGTCAAAGCATAGCTTAGGACGCAAGACGAACGGCTGCATCGACTCGTTCTCGGAAATCTTCTATCGTTCCAACTGACTTTCTGACTCGGTTTTTAATGGGGAACCAATAGTGTTCAATCTCATTTAAATCAGGAGAATAAGGCGGTAAGTATAATAATTCACATCCGGCTGACTTGATTAATTCTCGGATTTTTTCAGATTGATGAAAAGTCGCATTATCTAAAATCACAGTTTGTCCTGATTTCAACTCAGGTATGAGCTTTTCGGCTAACCATTGCTCAAAAAGTGAGCGATTACAAGAACCAATAAAGGTTAATGGTGCTAGCAATTTACCTTGACATAAACCACTAATCATGCTCACTCTTATACTTCTTTTTCCCGATTTCAAGTCGTAGAATCTTTGTCCTTTTTCATTCCAACCGTAACCGTAATCTTCAAGGGTTATCTATTCCTGACTCATCGACGTAAACTAATTTTTCTGGTTCTTTTTGACTAATTTTTTCGTAAAACTCTCTTCTTTTCTCTTCAGACCTTTCTCGATACCCATAAGTTTTTTTTTGCGAGTAAAACCAATCTTTTTTAGGGCTTTGCCAATAGTTTGATCACTGATTTTTTCTCCCCAAGCTTCCGCCATTTCTTTTTGGGTTTTACTACTATTTTTTTGAACAAACTCTTTCCATTCTTCTAAATCCTGAATTTTGGGGTTATCGCCTTTCTGATATCCTTTTTTTGCTCTATAGTCCCCACTCTCATTTCTTCTCTTCAGCCATAAGTCTATGGTATTCCGACTAATGTTAAAAGTTTTACTTGCCTCAGTTTTTTTCATTCCTCCATCTAGGGCTTTCATTACTTTCGTTCTTAAATCATAGCTATAGGACTGGGGCATTTCTTTCTCCTAAGTACTATCCTCTATTATGTCCTAACTTATGCCTCGATTGCTATACCACAGGAGGAGGGCTGACTTTGAATATTGTCAGTATACGTTTAGTCAAACTAACGAGAGAAGCGAATGCTCGGCTTGATAAAATGGCAAAAGATTTAAAAGATAAAGACTAGATTGATTACCTACTCTCAGATTATTGAAATGTAAAATTCAACTCTTATTAGCTGATGAAGAACAATTCAGTGCTGATGAAGGATAGGCAATGCGTTGATGATTACACTGTTGCCAAACCCTGACAAAAACCTCCGCAATTGTTGACAAATCCTCCCGCGTTAGTCCAGAATCGACCAACTGATTATCTTGCCATCTGGCTCTGAGAATTTTATTAATCATCACCAGAGCTGTTTCTGGAGTGACATCTTTCAGGCTCCGCAATGCCGCTTCACAAGCATCCGCCAACATCACCACACCTGTTTCGCGCGACTGGGGAACTGGTCCATCATAACGAAAATCAGATTCCATTACAGGGGGAAGCCCTTTTTGTTCCGCTTGTTGTTGAGCTTGAAAATAAAAATAGGCGATTAACAGCGTTCCTTGGTGTTCTGGAATAAAGTTCCGAATTTCCCTCGGTAACTGGTGTTTCCGAGCCATAACCAGCCCTTCACTAACGTGTTTTTTGATAATCTCGGCACTCTTTTTCGGGTCATTAATTTCATCATGTTTGTTGGGAGTACCTAACTGATTTTCAATAAATCCTAAAGGATCATGCATTTTCCCAATATCGTGGTACAAAGTACCTGCCCGTACCAGTTCAACATTACAGTGCAATTCTCGCGCCGCCGCTTCTGCTAAGGAGGTAACAAATAAGGTATGCTGGAATGTTCCAGGGGCTTCAGAAGCCAAACGTTTTAATAGCGGGCGGTTGGGATTAGATAATTCAGCCAGACGAATTGGAGTTACCAAGTCAAACACCCGTTCCAAGTAAGGCGATATCCCCAACGCCACAACAGTCCAAGACAAGCCAGCCAAACCATACAAAGCCGCTTCTTGCAGTACGGTATACCAAACTGAACCAACAGCGGCACTCAAAAACAGATTCAGCATCAGGTAGACACCGCCTTGAGTTAAGCCAACGGCAACCCCCAAAAGCGCCAATTCCTCACGCGATCGCATTCGTCCCGCCAACCACGCCCCAAGTAAACCTGCCGCCGCCCCGGCAAGTAAATATTCCCAACTGACTTCCATACTGAATGTCACTAACCCGGTGAGCAAGCTGACAACGGTAACTCCCAAAGCTGGACTATAAAAACTGCCTACTAATAAACCAATCGCAGGTAAATCAGTGTAATGAACGCCAAATGTTACTAAAAGCGGTGTACTTAACGTCAGAAGCAACACCACAAGATGGTCGCGCTGTCGCAAGCTGGGATAAACTCGCCGTTCCACCAGCCAAAAACTGAACACTGCTCCGCTCACCAGAATGCCAAAGCCTGCTATCCCATGCCAATTAACTTCTCGACGGCTCAAGTTAAAGTGATCAAGCAGGACAAAATCCGCTTGGGTGATTTTTTCATGAGCATCAACAATCACCGCTCCTTGCTGCACAGAGACAATTACAGGCTCTACGGCAAGTGCTGCTTGTTCTGCTCGGCGTTTCGTTTGTTCTTTATCTTCAATTAAGTTGGGCTGCAAAACACCTTTAAGCAGTTGAGTCGCTAAAGGCATGGCTTCCGGAGAAACGGAGCTACTCAGTTGCAGCTTGATCGCCTCCTCTAGGAGGTTCGACGGTAGTCCCGCAGGAATTCCTTGACTGAGGATGCGCTTAGATACCTGAAAAATCCCTCTTCGCGTTTCCTGCCAAACGTCATCTGATAAATCCAGCAATGAGCTATCGTACCGACGGCTTGATTCACTCTTGACCGGTTCTAATTGATGTAAGGCAAGTGCGTAACCTTGACGAGCCAAGGTTATGGATGTCAGCAATGCCGCAAACGCTTGGGCCGAAGAGAGCTGACGGTAGCTCTGCAATTCGCTTACCGCTTGAGCAAAAAAAAGATTCTGTGGCTTCTCAACTGAATCTTGTACCCTACTGGAAGTAGATGGTTTCAGATTTTGTTGACTATTGGTGGCGGCTAGCACCGCTTGCCACTCCCATTCTTTGGTTTGCCGCAGATATCGTTGGCTAGAATCTGACAAAATGGTCGTCTCAGTGAAGGGAAAACGACCACTGTTTTGTCGCAGTTCCTCTGCCTTGTCGAGAGATTGCTGTAGATCTTGATCAATCTTTTGGGTAATCGAATTGTCTAACATCAAAACTGGAATTGAGCCTGTACGGGCGGCTTTACGCTTTTCTTCCGTGGTTTTGGTGTCTTCAACACTGGTTGTTTTGGGTGCGCGTATGGTGTGAGGGGCTTCTGTGCCGACATCTAGTTTTGGCTGATTGTAGAAGCGGTTTCCCGTAACACTGGTAAGGGAGACTACTGCCAGCAACCAAACGACTTGTGGACGTTTTTTTGACCTTCTGCGAGGGCGCTTGGGAGGTTTTGACTGGAGACGATCAGGTGTATCACTTTGCTGGGTTTTAGGTGCTGAATTCGTAATAGCATAGAAGTCAGGGACGTATAATGACAACCAAACGCAAAGATGCCTGGATGTTCGCCGCAATTGCGTAATTGGCTGCGTCAACAGATGAAGCGTTTTCATAGCAGAGAATTTGCCATTTCAGTGTGACGGGAGCAGTGGGATTGTAAGCCAGGCAGGCTTGGATGTCAGGCAAAGCGATGTAACATATTCAAATTTCTCTCTTCGTTAAGTGTAACGGCAGTAAACAGGGAGGATTCCACCCTCAAAAAAGGGGTAAAGTGTCTTATTACAGTAATGAAGTTGGTCTGCCTGATGTAGGGGCTTTGTTAGTATAGCGGGATGGTCTTTTGGAGCAACAAACGGGTTTTCAACTCTTCATGCTTTGTGTTTTGCTTTAGCTCATGAGTGACCCCTTATTGACTCATTCTTACTGGATTATCGGGGTCCAATCACTCGCGGTGCGGCAATAGCTGCCCACGGGAACGGCTCGACATCGGAAATTTCATAAACTCCTGACCAAACGGCTAGCAGGCGGTCAGCAAGTTGTAGTCTTTCATTACCGATGTTAATGCGGCTAGCCGCCAGACGCCAGCCGACAGGAATGCCGATATTACTATTGTAGGCTCCAGCAATTGCCCCGGTGAGGGCAGCCGTTATCTGGGGTTGGTAGCGACTACGCGCAGCACGCGAGACGCTGAGGCGAAAATCTTCGGGAGTGGTGAGGAAACAGTAAATCGCGATCGCAATGGAGGTGAAAGGATTGAGCGAGGGTTCACCAAGGCGTTGAGCTTCGTGGCGCAGTTGGGTAATAGTGGTATCTAACCCTGCGCCTTGTTCTATTAGAGTTTGTACCTGTTCAAGTTGTTGCACTAGTGTTGTCTGAGAGGTTCCCAGGTAGCTAAGGATTCGGGGAATTAAGGTGGCGCTATTGAGTTTTTCAGTAAGAGCAAGTGCGATCGCATAACCAACCGCCAAAACCCCTTCACACCCCTCAAATCGCTGCCAAACTGTTGCCACCTGTTGCAGTTGTTGCTGTAATTTTATTTCATTGTCGTGAAAAAATAATGCCACTGGTAGCGTTGCCACGGCGGCTTCGCTGCTACTGGCACTCCTCTTTAATAAGGCAAGAGTAGGCGGCATTTTAGCGGCATGAAGTAGCCAATCTTCGACATCCAACCTGCCACAGTTAATTAAGCTCTTAATACCACTTGTGGCTAT
>CADCTM010000014.1 GCA_902805485.1 uncultured Coleofasciculus sp.
GATTGAAAAATTTCATCTGTGCCATTACCTAAACATTAAACCGGAACAACATCACATCGCCTTCCTGCACAACGTACTCTTTCCCTTCACTCCGCACTAAACCTTTTTCCTTTGCCGCTGTCATCGAACCTGTTGTTGTCAAGTCTTTATAAGCAACCGTTTCCGCCCGAATAAATCCCCGTTCAAAATCAGTATGAATCGTCCCTGCCGCTTGTGGTGCTTTCATTCCTGCGTGAATCGTCCAAGCGCGAGTTTCCTTTGGTCCAGCGGTAAAATAAGTCCGCAATCCTAACAATTCATAAGTAGCACGAATCAAAGATTTCAATCCGCCTTCTTCCACTCCCAACGAGGCAAGAAAATCCGTTCTTTCTTCCTCTGGCAACTCCACAAGTTCTGATTCCACTTGAGCCGAAACAACAACAACTTGGGCATTATCAGTAGCAGCAACTTGCCGTACTTGTTCCACCCAGTCGTTCCCAGTTGCCAAGTCATCTTCCGACACATTGGCTGCATAAATAATCGGTTTAGCTGTTAGTAATCCCAACACTTTAACCGACTCTAATTCTTCCTCTGTTAAGCTAAGATGCCGTGCCGATTTACCTTCATTTAATCCAGCAGTTAACTTCTCCAACGCCTCAAGTTCTAACTGCGCTTCTTTACTAGTCCGTGCCTGTTTCCGAGTGCGTTCAATACGTCGCTCAACTTGAAATAAATCAGATAAAACTAGCTCTAAATTGATAACTTCAATATCTCGTACCGGGTCAACAGAACCGGAAACATGGATAATATCATCATCATCAAAACAGCGAACTACATGAACAATCGCATCGACTTCCCGAATATTTGCTAAAAATTGGTTACCCAAACCTTCGCCTTTACTGGCGCCCTTCACCAAACCCGCAATATCGACAAATTCCACACGAGTTGGCACAATTTGCTCTGAGCTAGAAATCTTTGCCAGAACTTGTAACCGCTCATCCGGCACGGCAACGATGCCAACATTTGGCTCAATCGTGCAAAATGGGAAGTTAGCAGCATCTGCTTTAGCATTAGCAACCAAAGCATTAAATAAAGTGGATTTACCAACGTTCGGTAGTCCAACAATTCCGGCTCTTAGCATGGCAATTTGAGATGAGTTGTGTCAGCGATTATATAAAACCAAGTCTTCTTGATTTTATTGCGGTTCGGGAATTGTTTAAAGAATCAGCGTTGGGATCTCAGGAGTCGGTGGGGGCATGATATCCGGTGCGGGGATCTCAGGAGTCGGTGCGGGTGGGGTTGTAGGCTGGGGAATCGGTTCTGGTGCGGTTTGGGGAATTGGTTCTGGCACGGTTTGGGGAATCGGCTCTGGTACGGGACTAGGAATCGGATCAGGTGGAGTTAGCGGATTGGGTGCAGGTATTGGTGACGATGGCAACGTCTCTGGGCTAGGTTGAGGAATAGGACTCATAATAATACTCCGATTCAATGCTTAATCTCACCAGGTTATAAGGAAATTCCTTACCTTACATCTGCCCAAATAGCTACACCTTGCAAGAATAGAATTCACATTTTGACTCGTTACTCATGCCATTCGCTTCAGATGCTGACTCTTCTCAAGAAAAAACGCCATTATTAGACGCTCTGCGCGCCTTGGCTCATAAGGCTCACGCTCCCTTTTATGCCCCTGGACATAAGCGAGGACAAGGCATTCCTGTCCCACTGCTAGAGTTATTGGGGGCATCAGTATTTTCTGCTGATTTGCCAGAGTTGCCAGATTTGGATAACTTATTTGCCCCTCAAGGTGTGATTCAGGAGGCTCAGGAATTGGCTGCTGCTGCCTTTGGAGCTGACGAAACTTGGTTTTTGGTCAATGGTTCCACCGTTGGGATAATAGCAGCGATTCTGGCGACTTGTGGCACTGGGGACAAGATTATTTTGCCACGAAATATTCATCAATCGGCGATCGCTGGTTTGATTCTTTCTGGTGCGATTCCGGTTTTTATTAACCCGGAATACGACATTTCTAACAACCTTGCTCATAGCATTACACCGACTGCTGTAGCAAAAGCACTCCAGCAAAATCCCGATGCGAAAGCGGTGATGATTGTCTACCCAACTTATCACGGGGTTTGTGGGGATCTAAAAGCGATCGCTCAAATAGTTCATCACCATCACATCCCCTTACTTGTAGATGAAGCCCACGGTCCCCATTTTGCCTTCCACGCCGACTTACCGAAGAGCGCCCTTTCCGTCGGTGCAGACTTAACGGTGCAGTCTACCCATAAAGTTCTCGGCGCGATGACGCAAGCTTCAATGTTGCACATCCAGGGAAACCGCGTTGATCGCCAACGAGTGAATAAAGCCTTACAACTCTTACAATCTACCAGTCCTAGTTACTTACTTCTTGCCTCATTAGATGCCGCCCGTCAACAAATGGCATTGCATGGGCAAAAATTGATGACTCGCACTCTACAACTAGCAACTGAAGCAAGAAATAAAATCAGCAAAATTCCCGGATTATCCGTTTTAGAACCGATAAAAACTCCCGGCTTTTTTGCCCTAGACCAAACGCGCCTAACAGTAAAAGTTGCTGATTTAGGATTGAGTGGTTTTGAGGTAGATGAAATTTTCCATCAACAACTTGGCATCACTGCCGAATTACCAACGCTTCAACATTTAGCTTTTATTATTAGTTTAGGCAATACAGAAGCGGATATTAAACACTTAGTCCAAGCATTTACGACAATTACACAGGAGAAATATCACCCTAAGTCCTTAACTTCTTTGCAAAGTTTATTTCAACAATGGAAAGCAGATTTACTCTTTATTCATCCGTCCTCTTTTACAATTCGCCCGTCCCTTTCTCCCCGTGAAGCCTTCTTTGCTCCAACCGAAACCATACCCATAGACGAAACCTTAGACCGGATTTGTGCGGAGTTAGTCTGTCCCTATCCTCCCGGAATTCCTACTTTAATGCCAGGAGAAATGATTAATCCCGCAGCTCTTGAATATCTGCAACAAGTTTTACGCTTGGGTGGCAGTATCACTGGTTGTAGTGATCCTAGCTTGAAAACGTTAAAGGTGGTTTGTCTTTCCTAATAAAGCGTCAGCTAATATTGCAAAATATTTATAAATGTACAACGTACACTGAAAAATTTCCGAGAATGGTGTCTAATTGAGGAGAAATATGAATTTGAGGTTTGATCATTGTAAAAAATGTCGTAATAACTAACAAATATTCAAGAAATAACACAATAATGTCTTCCCAACTTTGGCCTTATGTCACGCCTGGCATTCCTGATGATTTATTTGAACAGTTGCCGGGTATCCCGTTAAGTAAAAGAGAAGTCCGCTTGCTGTTAATTTGCGCCCTGCGACTGCAACCCGACACGTTACTTTGGGATATTGGAGCGGGTACAGGCACAATTACAGTAGAAACAGGGTTATTGTGTCCGAAGGGTAAAATTATTGCAGTTGAACGAGATGAAGACGTGGCTAACTTAATTCGGAGTAATTGCGATCGCTTTGGTGTCAATAATGTCCAAGTCGTTGAAGGAAGTGCCCCTGAATGTCTCAAAAATCTACCCGGCCCGCCTCAAAGAGTCTGCATCGAAGGAGGACGCCAGATTAAAGAAATATTACAGGAAGTTTGGCGATACTTACAGCCAAAAGGACGAGTTGTCGCCACAGCGAGTAATTTAGAAAGTCTTTATGCCCTGTGTGAAGGCTTTGCGACTCTACAAGCCCGAAACCTTGAGGTTGTGCAATCTGCTGTCAATCGCCTGGAGACACGGGGCAATCATCAAACTTTTGCCGCAGTAAATCCCATTTTTATCCTAAGTGGTGAGAAGCTAGATTAGTTGCTCAATAAATTTAGTCAACGGCAGGGAGGCAATAGCGATATTTTGTTATCAAAACAGATTACGTGCCCCGAATTCGTTAGAGTATGCAAAAGTACACTCCTTCCCGTCTGGCGAGATTTTAATAATCTCTCTGTTCTACCTTACCATTCTCATCAAGATGGTTTGCTCGAACTGTCTTTTAGAAAAAGTGTCCTATGCCTTGGTCCCGGATTGTTAGTGGAATCGTTGCAATCGCAGTTGCAATAGGGATGATCGTCCTTGGGGGATGGTATTTTACCCTAGGCTTCTGCGTCATCGTCTATCTCGGTTTATTAGAATATTTTCAACTTGTTCGGGCAAAAGGAATTATGCCTGCTGCCAAAAGTACCATCTTCGTTAGTCTGCTACTACTAATTACGTCCACGATTTCACCAACCCTAACAGATGCCGTGTTTCCCTTAGCGGGAACATTTATCTGTTTCTATCTGCTATTCCAGCCGAAAATGGCAACAATTGCTGATGTTGCCTCCTCAATTTTAGGGTTACTTTACGGTGGCTATTTACCCAGTTATTGGGTACGGTTGCGAGTGGGTTTAGATCAAGCCTCCTTACTGCCCGCTAAAGCCACTGCCTCGACAAATTTACCCTTAAAAGGCTATTGGCCCCATTCCTGGGACTTAAGCGTCCTTCCACCTGGTTTAACGGCAACTTTTCTCGCCTTTGGTTGCATTTGGGCAGCCGATATTGGCGCTTACTTTTTCGGAAAATACTTTGGTCGTACTCGCCTTTCTAGTATTAGTCCAAAAAAGACTGTTGAAGGCGCAATCTTTGGGATCGCAGGTAGTATTGCTGTTGCTACCGCCGGCGCTTGGTATTTGGACTGGCCAAGCTGGCAGCTTAGTGGTGTTATTTTAGGGGCGCTAGTCGGAATTGCTAGCCTCCTCGGAGATTTAACCGAGTCGTTGATGAAGCGAGATGCGGGTGTTAAGGATTCAGGACAATTAATTCCCGGACATGGTGGTATTTTAGACCGAACAGATAGTTATGTTTTTACCGCCCCTTTGGTTTATTATTTCCTGACTTTATTCCTGCCTTTGTTACCGCCATTTTTGTAAAAACCTAGACCTTTTGCAAAATTCTTAATTTAAAGTTAAAGCAGATAAGATACCGATTAAGTGGAGTTTTGCAAAAGGTCTAAAAAAGCAAAACTTGGACTTATAGGAAAGTAGGGGCACAAAAATGCTGTGCCCTTACGATAATTTAATGTTCTGCTGTAAGTAGCAATTTAGCGACCAAAAAGTTGCTGTCGCCTAACTCTTAAGTACGTCCCAAGCGGAAATTGATAAAATTCCATAATCAGCCACCCGATAATTGAGAGATGGCACAAAAAGGTTAACCAAGTCCAGGCAAAAGGTAGCCAAGACAAGGTACTATCTGGACTAGGCGGAAAAGTGAAAGCAGCTAGTCCAATAATTGTCGTAGGCAAGACGACAAGCGCCACGGAAAATATCCAGTAAAACCATCCCCATTCAACGCCCTCCATATGTACGCCCGTCCAACGCTTGCCATTCCATTGCCAAGTTAGGGGAGGTTGTCTGTCAGCCATTTTCAGCACCTGTTGTTCCAAATCAGCCGTAAAAATGTGGCGGCAGATGTCACACGCCATTGCATCCATTAATGGCATGGCTTTTAGCTCACTCAAGCGACAAACTGGACAAGCATAAACCCCTTGATAGTTGAACGGCTGGCTGTTATTTTTTGAACTAGGCATAAGAATAAGCAATCTCGCTGATGTTTTGCGCTCCCTGGTAGCCGATAATTTTGGGGAACCAGAAGGTTACGTATGTACTCCCTATTGCAATTTTAGTTAATCCTGTTTTGCGATT
>CADCTM010000015.1:0-2304 GCA_902805485.1 uncultured Coleofasciculus sp.
AGACTTGTTTCAATCAAATTTCAGCCACAAATCAAGTCGTTGAGCAATGCCTAAGCTATTTGTAATAATTGAGGGCTTTTCAGGATTTTGAAATGTTAGATAAATACAAAAAAACGAGCATCAACAGTATTTATGGACTGCTGATGCTCACATAGATTGGAGTCAGTAATAACTTAGATTTGGCTTACACCCTACATGAGCATTAAGCTAATCTTCATTTACATTGGTGCGGGAACGCTTTTCTTCAATTGACTTATAGAGAAATACCTTAAGCCGTTTGCAAGTGCCCGTAAGATGGACGATAGGCGATAAGAAGAACGTCCTTATGAAGCCTTTTAGAAGGATTGCATATCCTGTCCGCCATCTGACTCCCGATCGCCGCCGCCTTCTTCATCCTGTTCCTCATCCCTTGGTGGTCTGTTGTACCGCCGATTTTTAGAGAAACGACCTGTATTTTTGCGTTTACGAAACTTACGGGCGTACGCTTGGTTCCGTTGCGCCTTTTCTTTCTTGAGATTGCGGCGCTTTGCCATGTTTACCTCATCAATAACAAAAAATATGCCTCACGACCTCTTGCAAGAGATTCAGCTTGGCTTGTCTATCTTATCAGTCTTACAGAGAGTGAAGGAGGCGAGATCAGATTTTCTCAAGAGCAAATCCACATTAAAACCGCTTAAGATAGGTTGCTGATGTTGAAATGCACACTCAAAAATCTAACTCAACTATCCGTTTCGCTGAAAATCCTCCCCTAGCACATTTAGAAGTTAACTTTAGTGCAGGTAAGGTGAAGAGAGGGTAAACTTCTCAAAACCTTTCCCAGGGAATTGGGTTTCAACGGCTTTTTCTCTGGCTGATGTCACTGAACGTGTATCCTAAACGTCTATGATAACAGTCGGGTTTGCAACCCATTTATATACACAGCTCACCTTCTTAATCAATGCGTCGAACAAGGCAATTTGTGCAAACGGTTTTGGGCATTATATTTCGCCATCCTGTTACCGGTACGAGCATCATCCCGATTTTACCGGATGGGCAGATTGTTCTGGTTCGCCGCCGTGACAATGGGAAATGGTGTCTACCAGGAGGCATGGTGAATTGGGGCCAAAATCTAGCAACAACAGTACAGCGAGAGTTGGCTGAAGAAACGGGACTGGAGTTGATTGGAATTCGTCGTCTGGTAGGAATTTATTCAGAACCTGATCGTGATCCGAGAATTCATTCAATTTGTGTCGTAATTGAAGCCGATGTCCAGGGAACAATGCAGATCGAAGACACGTTAGAAATTAGTGAAGTTCAAGCCTTTGAGCGTTCAGCGATTCCAATTGGCAGCCTTAGCCATGACCACGATCGGCAGTTGCAAGACTATTTTGATGGTAAAACAACTCTCGCTTAAAAAACAGCACGGCACGAAAACCCGATTGGGTGCAGAAAACTTGCTTTAACTAACGTGACTTTAAAAAAAGACCCTGTAATCAGGATGAATTTACCTTTACGCAATTCTCGAATTAGGCTACCACTAGGGCAAGTTTTCTGGCGCGAAGTCGGTCAGGGACCTGTTCTCTTGTTTCTACATGGTACTTGGAATGATGGTACTCAATGGCTACCTCTGATTGAGCATTTGAGCCAAGATTATCATTGTTTTGTCCTCGATTTATTAGGGTTTGGTGAATCAGAACGACCAAAAGTTCACTACTCGATTCAGTTACAAGTCGAGTGTTTACTCGAATACCTCAACGCGCTACACGTATCCGAAGTGTATTTAATTGGTCACTCAGTTGGCGGTTGGATTGCGGCAAGCTATGCTTTGCAATATCTCGATCAAGTTCAAGGTCTTGTATTATTGTCACCAGAAGGCGTTCAGGTAGAGGGACAAGGGCAACGTTGGCGCCAGGAGCGGTGGTTAGTCGGGCAGCCACCGATCGCATATGGTATATTACGAAGTCTTCTTCCCCTGGCGCGGTTGTTTGGTCGTCATAAATTGATTGAACAAGCATTACAGTTACGAAAACAGCTCAATCGCTCAACTACTGCTTGCAAACTTTTATTCCAAAGACGACGGTCAGAAATTCAGGCAGAATTATTACAAGAACGACTGGAATCGTTGAAGGTATCAACCTTAATTTTACAAGGTAGCAATGATAGCAATCAGGCAATCGTCCAAAGTCAAACTTATGCCAATAATATCCCAAATGCTCAGTTACAAATGATCGACAACGGTGGACATGATTTACCCGAAGCCTTACCGGAACTAGTGGCTCAGTCAATTGGGGAGTTTGTTAAAAGAATCGAAAGTTAGAAAAGGTT
>CADCTM010000015.1:2314-5686 GCA_902805485.1 uncultured Coleofasciculus sp.
ATATTTGTGGAAGAGCAAGATACAAAAATTCTTATTCATTGGTTAAATCAACAGGAAGAAATTGCTTATCTCATGCCAGTAGAACGTGGTAATTGGAAGGCTGTTACTTCAGTTACTAATCTTCAGGATGGCGACTATAGTCTGTGGCATATACCGAGTGGAGCGCTGCCTTTATGGGACTCAAATTCCTACGATAGAATTATCGAGAACCCGTGGGAGGGTTGGACGGAGACACTGATCGGCTCAAGCCTAAGTAGCCCTAAATCTGGAATAAATTGTCCTGGTATTTTTTCGCTAACTCTTAATACAAGACATCAACCCTATTCACAACTAGAACGTACTAAAGGTTCAATGCTTAAGGGACAGCTAATGCAGGGCAAAAATATCCTGAGCGTTTCAGATTTCCAGTGGATAGGGAACCGCTATCGAGCTGCATCACCACAAACACAGCGATGGTGGAAACGGTTGAAATATTGGGTAGCACACCATGCTGTTAAACTAACACCCCCTCGTGTCCGTTGGAGTTATTGGGCTTTTCCCTCAGCCTTTTGCAAGTTGAAGAGTGGGATGGATTATTGTTGCCAGGGATGGGACTTAACTATTCCCCTACGTGAGGCGCACCAAAAGAAAATCTAGAGGTTTCTGGAGTTTTAACCTTTGTGACGCTACGCATAAAAGTCAGGTATTGGCGGAATATCAATTGAGCGCATTCCCCAAAAAATCAAATTGGCGTCAATAATCACTTGACGCGCGACTTCTGGAAACTGCGCTTGAAAATAAGTCAAAAGCACCGCAGAATCCCCCCCAGTCAGCGCAATCTGACTCCCCGGAAACTGACAGCGCCAATCTTCAATAAAGTCCCGAACACCTGCCAATACTGTATAAATAACACCACTTTCAATTGCCGTTGATGTCTGCATCGCCCAACGTGGTGGTAGCTGGGTTGGTAGTAAAGTTTCTGGCAACGCGGCGGTTCTTCGAGTCAAAGATTGTAGCTGTAACCCCAATCCCGGTAAAATAGCGCCTCCAATCAACCTGCGATCAGTGTCAACACCCGTAAACGTTAGTGCCGTACCCCCATCAATTACCAACACGGGATAGCCGTAAACCTCACCTGCACCCAACACAGCCAAGGCACGGTCAATTCCCAAAGTCGAATACAACCCTGTAAGCGGCAAATCATCGAGGGTAATAACTTTCGCCGCCTGGTAGGTTTGCCATAGCATTGTCTGAGCAGGTACTACTGAAGCGATATATAAAGGTAGTTGCCTAATGTTTAAATATCCAGAAATCAACGACGGCGGTAAAATTTCTGCTGGCATGACTCCAGACGCCCAACGCTGGATTAGCGACTCCACGACAGCAACTGGTAAATGATTCGTATCCCAAGCTTCCTGAAAGTTGGAATCTAGAAACCAAGCCCAGTGTAGCCGGGAATTGCCAATCATTAAGGTGATGTAGCTTTCGTTCACGGGAGTTAGTCATTAACGCTCAGTAATGTATTTTCCCAAAAACACCTTCAAGAATCTCACCCCAACCAACAACTCGAAATCTGCCAGTCGTCGTTAGTTGTCATAAGTATTTTTACTCAGCTACTATAAAGAAGTAACAGCTTGCACCACCGCAAGTGCAAAGCAGTAAACGATAGATCGCAATCTATATAAAAGCAAGGAAAAGTTGATGGGAAACCGTAAAAACTTATGCCTTGAAAATTCTGGATGATTTAGCTTCATCACAAGCTTTTTAATCCAGCCTTGCGAGTTAATTGTGCAAAAATAAAGAAAAAATAAAAACTTTAAAAATAGCCCAAGAAGGAGCCAATAAATGGTGTTAATGACCGACCGCAGCCAAAAGCGATTAACGATGCAAATGGGGGAAATTGCACCGGATACAACGGCTATTCGGTCTTTAGATTGGGATCGCGATCGCTTTGATATCGAATTTGGGCTACAAAATGGTACAACCTACAACTCATTTCTAATTCGGGGCGAGAAAATCGCCTTAGTCGATACCTCCCATGAAAAGTTCCGTCAGCTATATTTAGACACCCTCAAAGGACTGATTGATCCAACGACAATCGATTATTTAATTATCAGTCACACCGAACCAGACCACAGTGGCTTAGTCAGAGATGTCCTGCAACTAGCGCCTCAAGTCACCGTCGTCGGCGCAAAAGTTGCCATTCAGTTTCTCGAAGACTTAGTGCATCAACCCTTCAAACGATTAGTCGTTAAAAATGGCGACCAACTGGACTTAGGTAAAGGACACGTCTTAGAATTCGTTAATGCACCGAACCTCCATTGGCCTGACACGATCTTCAGTTACGACGCTGGAACCCAGGTAATTTTTACCTGTGATGCCTTTGGGTTGCACTATTGCTCTGAGCGTACCTTTGATGAAGATTTAGGAGCGATTGAAGCCGATTATCGATTTTACTACGACTGCTTGATGGCACCAAATGCTCGGTCTGTAATCTCGGCACTGAAGCGAATGGATCAGTTAGGAGATGTGACAACAGTTGCTACAGGTCACGGTCCTCTACTGCGGCATAATGTTGAGGAATTGGTTGGGCGCTACCGCAAGTGGAGTCAGGCACAGGCAAAGGCAGAGACATCCGTTGTGGTATTTTACGTCTCCGATTATGGATATAGCGATCGCCTATCTCAATCCCTCGCGCGAGGCATTACCAAAACAGGCGTCGGCGTCGAAATGATCGATCTAAAATCTGCTGATCCCCAAGAAGTCCAGGAATTGGTAAATCGGATGGCAGGAATTGTGATCGGAATGCCCCCAGCTTCAAATGCAACAGCAGCATCGGCGTTGGGTACAGTACTAGCGGCAGCGAATTCTAAGCAAGCGATTGGTATTTTTGAGTCCTACGGTGGCGATGACGAACCCATTGATCCGTTATTAAGACGGTTTAGAGATGTGGGACTTAAAGAAGCTTTTCCGGCAATTCGAGTTAAGGATACTCCCTCAGAAGCTGTCTACCAACTTTGTGAAGAAGCGGGTACAGATATGGGGCAATGGCTAACACGCGATCGCAGTATCAAAAACATGAAATCCTTGGATGCCGACCTTGACAAAGCCTTAGGACGGATCAGCGGCGGTTTATATATTATTACCGCAAAAAAAGGTGATGTTAAAAGTGCGATGTTAGCTTCTTGGGTGACGCAAGCAAGCTTCAAACCCCTCGGTTTAACCATTGCCGTTGCTAAAGATCGGGCAATTGAATCGTTGATGCAAGTAAACGATCGCTTTGTTCTTAATGTGTTAGAAGAAGGCAATTATCAAGGATTAATGAAGCACTTCCTCAAGCGTTTTCCGCCTGGTGCAGACCGCTTTGCTGGGGTAAAAACTCAGCCCGCAGAA
>CADCTM010000016.1 GCA_902805485.1 uncultured Coleofasciculus sp.
GCCAATTGAGTTTACCTTTAACGTGTTTTAATGCCATGTTATAGTCTGGTAAACCCATAAAAAAGCCAATCATTTCGTCATTGTACTCAGCAATACAAAAAATATCTGGATCGACCAGAGTTTGCAAAGACTTTGCCTCTTCCAAAAATTCTTCCTCACTGCGGGGTGTAGAACTCCAATTATTCGCAAAAGCACGAGTAAATAGCTGATAAATATTCCGTGCATCTTGCTGAAATTCTTCCCCTTTTGTTCTCAGAGGACGGAAATTAACACCAGATTTACAAGCAATTCTATAGGCTTTTTCAAATTCCTTTGATAAGGGTTTATCCAGAGGGAAACTATAAGCATAGGCATCCTTTGCTGGATTGTAGGGCATCATTACTACTGGCTGGGAGTCAAAATTATCAACTAAAAATAAACAATTATTGTGAGTTGATAAATCAATAGGACCTCTTACCCAAGCCATGCCTTGCTCTCGTAACCACTGACAAGCCGTATTTAGGAGAGATTGAGCGATCGCAAAATCTGGTATACACTCAAAAAAACCAAACAAACCGACCTTTTGCCCTTCTTTCTCAATCAACCGCTCATTAACCGCCGCCACAATTCGCCCCACAGCTTCAGGCTTTTTTGTATTGTTATCTAAAGCAATAAACTGCTGTAACTTTCCGTATTGAAAAAAAGGATTACTGGGTGCAAACTGCTTGGCAACATCGCTACGCAAAGGCGACACCCAGTAAGGATTATTGGCATAAACTCGCGCTGGCACATCCAGAAACAGTTCACAATCTGCGGGAGAGGTAACAGTTTGAATCTGAATTGATAAACCTTTGTCCTTTGTCATTTGTCCGGCATTCCTTGGTATTTGCCAATAGTCAACACCTGAATGGTTTAAAGACTAATGAGCAATGACTGATAACTAATAACTAAATTAGGCACTAATCATCGGTTTATACAACAAAGCCCGCGTTGCCACCATCGCATCAACCAATCTATCCATCTCTTCCTCAGTGTGAAGAGCATTCACCGTCATTCTGAGGCGAGGTTTAGCAATAAACCAAATCGGAGAAACCCAAATTCCATGCTGTTCAATTAATTGTCTGGCAAAAAGCTTCGGATTAATTTCTTCTGGCAACATCACAGGCACAACATTCGTTTCACCAACAGCATCAAAATCATGAGCTTCCAGACGCGATCGCAAATATCGGGTATTATGCTGCAAAGTCCTCACACGTTCGGGATATTGACGTACCAGGCGCACACTCTCCAACGCCGCCGCCGCCAAGGGAGGGGATAAAGAAACCGTGCCAATTGAAGTCGGTGAAACATTCAACAACGGGATTAATTCCGCCACATGAGTACTAATAGCAGCACCCGCAGAAGCGGCAAACTTCGAGAAAGTCGTCATAATCAGCGGCACAATGCCTCGTTCAATCGCGTTTTGAGGCAAAATCCCAAAATGTTCGTAAATTCCTCTTCCCGTCGCGCCAATCGCCCCGCTAGCATGAGCTTCATCCATCACCAAAACACTGCCATCGTAAGTTTGCAGCACATCCAACATATCCGGTAGCGGCGCAATATCCCCATCCATCGAAAACACAGCATCCGAAACTACCATAATCCGGTCATCCGGTTGAGCATAGCGGCGCAGTTTCCGGGCTAAATCTTCAGGATCACAGTGGCGATAAGCTCTAACGCGGACACGGGGACTATGACCAAACAGTTTACCCGAACGAGTGCCAGCATTGGCGATCGCGGATACAATACAGCCGTGGTTGAGGACATCCGTCAGAATCAAAGTTTCGCGGGTATTCTGAAACCCTGGCACAGGAATTGCTAGGTGACAGAAAGCATCCATCAACGCTTGCATCGCCATCCAAGCATTTAAAAATAGCTGCGTATGAGGCAGATGCTTAAACGCCGAAATTTCCGCTTCTAATTGTCGATGTAAATCGATCCGACCGCTCAAAACTGAGGTAGAACTATTTGAAGTTCCATACTGAAGAATTGCATTAATCGCCGCCTGCTTGACAGCCTCTTCCTGAACCAAACCTAACAAATCATTGGTACAAAAGGTGAGGACGCTTTGACGCTTACCTGTGGCAACCGCTTCAATCTCAACTAAATTTCCCTGTTTTTGATGGCAAAGGTACTCGTCGGGATCGAGTTCACTTTCATACCAGCGCTGGACATACTCTTTGACTGTTTGCACTTCTTGTTACTCCTATCACCTTTTCCCAAATTAGCGATCAACGCCGTTTGCCGCAGGCAGCGCCTGTGATTCACCAGTATATTTTTTTATAAGGTATCTGAATTCTCGGCATAACAAAATGCACCGATTAGATAAGACCTTATAGTACATAGGAATTCCTTACTCACGCTAACCTGCGATCCTTTGCCACTTTTCGTTATTGCCTTCAATGCTGAAAAATCCCCGTAGGGTGTGTATGCTAATCCAGAGATCCCCCCCAGCCCCGCGAGAATCCAGTCTTAGTCCCCACGAGGACGTGAGCGGGGATTTAGGGGGATCTAAATCTGACGGGAAAGTTTTAAAACACACCCTATTCTCCATTACCGTTAATGCCTTTGCCTTCATCGCATCGGGTTGACTCAACTTGACCGGACGCAATTGCCTCTGGTCGTCGGTTCCGAATCATGGGCAATTGACTAGATTTTTGCACAAATTGCTCATACTGCCGCATAATAAGCCGCTCAACTGCAATAATTGCGGGATTAATTTCCACATAGCGCCGTTGGGGATTCTTCAAATAAGTTTGCTGCTCACTCTGCATCATTTCAATATCTTGCTTAAGAAATTTCATAAATACGAATCGACTGAGAATAGTTTGCAGCAGAGGTTCAATTCGCTTCCGCAACCATTTGGGGAGGCGGATTTTTAGAAAGAAGATGCTAAAAGAACGACTTTCTGTAAGTCCGACAGGGAGCCGCATCAGGTAAAGTGTGGAAATGCCTTCAAGATGGGCGTAGTAATGAGGATAGCGATATTGGACGGAAGTGGTGCGAGTGGTAATTTCGTTGGCGCTATCGCTTAATCCTAAAAACTTCGCCAGATGCCCTTTATAAGAAACCTCATATTCCGCACACACCGAACTGTCTGTTTCCCGCAAACTTTTTAATACGGGACTAAACCAACCTTGGAGATTTTGATGCAAATACCCGTGAAATACATCCATCGAGTTTTCATTACAGATGGAAAAATGGGCTGGCATCTTGGCGGTTACTCTCACCATTACCCAGTCTGGATGCTGAAACTCTGGTATATCAAGTAGTTCACAGGTATGGGCTAGGGAGGCATCGCCAGGAAAGACCCAAATTAGATTATATTTTTCCTGGACTGGGTAGCTGCGGACGAGGGCGCGGGGCAATTTTTGGTCTTTGGGAAGGTAGGGAACGTTAACGCATTCGCCAGTGCCGTTAAATTCCCAGCCATGATAGGGGCAAGTGAGGTGACAGCCTTCGACTTTTCCTTTGTGGAGGGCGACGCCTTTGTGAGCGCAGGCATCCTCTAGGGCATGAATTTGATGGTTGGAATCCCGATAAAGTGCGATCGCCTGTTGCCAGATCATCACAGGCATCACGTTTCCCGGCAGGAGTTCGTTTGCCCAACCTACTGGATACCAGTAATCTGGGTTGATGCCTACCTCTCTGACCGCGTTTTGAACGGTTTGGCTTGTTAAAGTCGTCGCCAGTTCCATAAACCAGTGCCTCTGTTGCCGTTTATCTGACAATATTTAGCGCTAGTCACAGCTTTTAGTCAATCAAAGTGGTGTGGATGAACCAAAAAAGCCGTACCAAGCGTCTAACGATCTGAATCTTCAGGTTTTACGGTATTGTTACGAAAGATTACGGGTTAGTGCTGATGTTACGTGATTTTAAACTATTAGTGTTGCTGTTCGCTGGTTCCCTTACCGGGATGGCAGGTGGTGTGGTTGCACCAATTCTTCCAGAGATGGTACAACAACTGGGGCTTGATCCAGGGTTGGCTGCGAATTTGGTGAGTCTTCATTGCCTAACCATTGCCTTATTCAGCCCACCTCTGGGCATCTTGGCAGACCGAGTGGGGCGATTACAAGTGCTTGTACCTTCGCTAGTACTCTATGCCCTATTTGGCATTGCTGGGGCGTTTATGAATACGATTGGACCCTTGTTGGTAACGCGGGGTTTGCTTGGGGCGGCAAGTGGTGGCATTGCGGCGGCGAGTTTTGGCTTATTGGCGAGTCGTTATGAAGGGGAAGCGCGATCGCAAGCCTTGGGCTACGCTACCACGATGCTAACTCTTACAGGCATTGCTTTCCCACTCTTAGGGGGCTGGGTGGGTTCATACCAGTGGCAATATGCCTTTTACCTGTATGGGTTGGGGATACCCATAGCAATGTTATCAGCCGTAATTTTGAAGGAATCACCGAGAAAGCAAAAGCAAGCTCGCACCACAGATGGCAGTAAACTCAGTACCGTCTTACGGCATCCCTATACCCTACGAATCTTACTCTGCCTCGGTCTTACCTCGGTTGCGATGTATGCTGTCGTCATTTATGCCCCCCTCTACCTGAAGCAGACAATTGGAGCTGGTACGGTTTTAAATGGAATTGTTTTATCCTCAAGAGCAATTGGCGCGGCGGCAATTTCGGCATTTGGGGCAAAATTGCTGGAAAAGAAATTGGGAGCAAATAAAGCGATCGCCTTAGGATGTGGATTAATGGCGGTGACGTTGACAACAATCCCTCTACTGCACCAAGTAAGCTTAATTCTCTTAACTGCGATTTTCTTTGGCGTCGGATTTGGAATTGTCTTACCAATGCTTTACGGCACTTTAGCCAACTTGGCACCAGCAGAATTAAGATCAAGTGTTTTGGCAATGGGAACGGGGGCTGGGTTTTTAGGACAATTCCTTTCCCCAATTTTACTATCGCCTGTGCTTGGTTATGGCGGACTCGAAGGCGTATTTTATGCTGCTGCGATCGTTTCTCTAGTTCCCGGAATGTTGCTATTTATTCCAACGCGGTAGCCTGAACTTGTTCTTCGGTATTTTAACCACCAGAACAAGGCATGAACCCAAACATTGATGACTAACCGATCAAATGTTCAATTAAGATTTTGCTGCCAATCCCAATCAAAACTAAACCGCCCAAAATCTCAACTTGCTTCTGACAGAAGGCGCCACATTTATGACCAATAAACACTCCCGCAAACGATAAAAAGAAGGTAATGAACCCAATCGTCGTAACGGGGGCAGCAATTGATGTTTTTAGTACCGCAAAGCCAAATCCCACGGCTAAAGCATCCAGACTAGTTGCGACAGATAACCCTACCAATGTGTAAGTATCTAACGGATTAAACTTCTTATCCTCAACTTCATCCTGAGTTGCTTCATAAATCATTTTGCCGCCGATAAAACTTAGCAACCCAAAGGCAACCCAATGGTCTATTGATGATATCGAGCCTTGCAAGGTTAGTCCGGCGAACCAGCCGATTAACGGCATTAAAGCTTGAAATCCTCCAAAAAATAAAGCAATTTTTAAAGCTTTATTGATTTTCATGTGTTTGATTGTCAAGCCGCTAGAAAGAGACACAGCAAAAGCATCTGCAGCTAATCCCAACGCTAACCACACATTTGTAATCACATCCATCTCTTTATACCAATTTAATAAAGTTTTATTTCTTAGC
>CADCTM010000017.1 GCA_902805485.1 uncultured Coleofasciculus sp.
TTTCAGCAAAACTTTATGTCCAGGTAGCTAAATTAATTGATTCAATTCTAGGTGCATATCTTTATTTGCTTGAAAATACAATTTGATGAAGCATTTGCGCTTATGTTTATTTTTAAAACAGCAATCTTTACGCAAATGCTTAGATCCTACAAGGAAACTCTTTCAGCAAATCTCAACTTAGCCGAACGAGAACGTGGGTTTTCATTTAATTCGTTTTCCTGGGCTATTATTGGCTTTTTAGTTAATACTCGTAACAGTTCCGATTCCCGCAAGGTATGCTTAACAATCCGGTCTTCCAAACTATGAAAACTAATAATACCAATTCGAGCATTTGGCTTTAACCAATTCGGTGCTTTATTCAAGAAAGTTTCTAAAGAAGATAATTCTTGATTCACGACAATTCGTAATGCTTGAAAAACACGAGTAGCGGGGTGAATTCTGCCGTAACGGTATTTCCGAGGGACACTATGTGCGATCGCTTCTGCTAACTCATTCGTCGTCTGAAACGGGCGTTGTTCCACAATTCGCCGCGCAATTTGCCGAGAAAGGCGTTCCTCGCCATACTTATAAAACGCATCCGCCAGTTGCTTTTCCTCCCAACGATTAATCACCTCGGCCGCCGTCAGAGACTGACGTTGATCCATCCGCATATCTAAATTCGCCCCATGACGAAAACTAAACCCTCTTTCTGCAATATCAAGTTGAGCCGAACTAACTCCTAAATCAGCAATAATTCCCTCAAATAAAACATCACCTGGTTGATAGTCAGCAAAATTTCCCTGCCAAAACTGAATCCGAGACTCATAACCTGCTAAAGTCTCCTTGGCTGCGTTAATTGCCGCCCCATCTCGATCAATCGCTGTAACCCTTATATCCGGTGCAGTCGCAAGAATTAACCTGCTATGTCCACCACCACCTACTGTCGCATCCAGATAATGTCCACCCGGATGAATATTTAATCCTTCAATTAACTCTCTCCTCAACACCGGAATATGTAAAAAAGCCGTTGCCTGTGTATCCTGAGCCTCAGTCTCCATATAATTAAAAAAGGTGCAACAAAAATCAACATTTTGCACAAGACCTGCTGCTATCGAGCAATCCAATAGTAACGATTAAGAATCTCGTGCGTTGTCTATCGTCTGTTTTCCATTGTTAAATAGCAACAGAAGACTGACCACTAATTATTAAGAAGCCAACTGTCTCTTGTTAGCCCTGTACAATCCTCAAAAGTGAAATTGCTGATTTATGGCAAAAATTGAAACGAGAACAGAACCCATGGTTCTCAACATGGGTCCCCACCATCCTTCAATGCACGGGGTGTTACGACTCATCGTCACCCTAGATGGCGAAGATGTCGTAGACTGCGAACCGGTAATTGGCTACCTGCACCGGGGAATGGAAAAAATCGCCGAAAATCGCACCAACATCATGTACGTTCCCTACGTTAGTCGGTGGGACTATGCAGAAGGGATGTTCAACGAGGCAGTAACCGTCAATGCACCGGAAAAGTTAGCCGATATCCCAGTACCCAAACGTGCCAGCTACATCCGCGTGATCATGCTGGAATTGAACCGTATCGCTAACCACCTGCTGTGGTTGGGGCCATTTATGGCAGACGTGGGCGCACAAACGCCATTTTTCTATATCTTCCGGGAACGGGAGTTGATTTACGACTTGTGGGAAGCGGCAACAGGACAGCGGATGGTAAATAACAACTACTTCCGCATTGGGGGAGTTGCTGCCGATTTAACTTATGGTTGGGTTGATAAGTGTGAGGACTTCTGCGACTATTTTGAGCCGAAAGTTGACGAATATGAGCGCCTAATTACTGATAACCCAATCTTCCGGCGCCGTGTAGAAGGTGTTGGGACAATTAGCCGCGAAGAAGCGATTAACTGGGGGCTGTCGGGTCCGATGCTGCGTGGTTCTGGTGTCAACTGGGATTTGCGAAAAGTTGACCACTATGAGTGCTACGACGATTTTGACTGGGATGTAATTTGGGAAACGGGTGGAGATTGTTTTGCGCGGTATATCGTGCGGATTCGGGAAATGCGCGAGTCGGTGAAGATTATCCGCCAAGCCCTAAAAGGACTTCCCGGTGGACCTTATGAAAACCTGGAAGCCAAGCGCATGGCAGAAGGCAAGAAATCCCAGTGGAATGATTTTGAATACCAGTTTGTCGGCAAGAAAATTGCTCCGACCTTCAAAATTCCCAAGGGCGAACATTATGTCCGTGTGGAAAGTGGCAAAGGAGAATTAGGAATTTTCATCGTTGGGGATGATAATGTTTTCCCTTGGCGCTGGAAGATTCGGGCGGCAGATTTTGTCAATTTGCAGATTTTGCCTCATATCCTGCGGGGTGTGAAACTTGCTGATATTATGCCAATTCTCGGCAGTGTTGACATCATCATGGGTTCAGTAGACCGCTAGAGACGTTGACTTTTTGTAGAGAAGCGATCGCTTTTACATAAAAGCGATCGCTTCTCTATAAATTCTTAGTTTCAGCACTGAGGCAACATCTCTGTCTTTAGGCGGTTTTAACAAAATAACTTTACATTAATAATTTCTAGGTAGTAATTTTTCCAAATCAAAATTTTGCCCCCACTTAAAGGAGATAATAGTAGAATAGAACCCCTCAAGTGTGAACAATTGGTTTGGTGCGTTTCTTAGAGAGATTATCTCTACAAAATCGTTTATTATCGCCCCTGTATGCCAGCTTTTTGTGGCTGGTGCTACTGGTAATCGTGCAAGGATGTCTGAACGTCTTGCTCGAATCCCGTCATCAGCGAACCGTTGCCTGGGTAACACATTCTTTGCTAGTTGAACGAGAAGCAGAACGTTTACTCAGCGCCACATTAGATGAGCAAACGAGTCTACGCGGCTACTTGCTGACCAAGGATCGAACTTTCCTAGAGCCGTATCGCCTGAGGGCACAAACTACCTTCCGCGACAGCTTCATCCATCTCTACGCCTTAGTACAGGACAATCCTGCCCAAGTCCAGCAACTGACTGAGATTAAAGCGATTTATGATAACTGGCAAAGTCAGTTTGCCCATAAGGTGCTAGCAGGTACAGCTAGCCGGACGACTTTACCCGGAAAAATCTTGTTCGATCCGATGCGTCAGATCCTAGATACATTGCTGAAGCAGGAGGACAAAGTTCTCAGTCAGCGCAAGCAGGAGTTGTTCCAACTTAACCAAATCAAGACGGCGCTGAATATCTCTAGCTTATTAGCGATCGCTGTCGGTGCAGGTTGGAACCTCTGGCTTTTGCGTCGCCGCGTTGAAATTCCCCTAGTTCAGTTAACAAAGGTCAGTCAAGCTTGGCGGGAAGGTCAATTGGACGTTCGGCTAGATTATGCGTCTCCTGACGAACTTGGTCGTTTGGCAACCGTTCTCAATGCAATGGCAAGTGAAATTTGCGATCGCCAAAGGCGCAACAAATTGCGTAACCAACAGCTTGAGGATCTAATTTCCTCCCTTTCCCACGATCTGCGGACACCACTCCTTGCCACCCGCACAACTCTACGCCCGATGCTCAATGGTGCTTTTGGTCCGGTGAGCGACACCTGGAGGGAGGTGTTAGAAGAGTACCGCCACTCTAATGAAAATCTCCTTAAGTTGGTTGAAGCCTTATTAGATGTCTCTCGCTATGAAGTTGGTGGCAGTAAATATTTGAACTGCGAACCCTTAAACTGGGAAACGATCTTTGTCCAAGCTACAACCCAAATCAATGCCAGTTGGCAGCGTCAGTGTGCCTTTACCTTTCATATTGCTCCCTGTCTCCCTACTGTCTACGGCGATCCCTTAGAAATTGGGCGGGTGATCCAAAATCTGCTAGACAATGCGGTACGGGTAAGTGAACCGGATCGAGAAATTAGTCTTGACGTTACGATCTTTAAGGTTAACCAAGTACAGGTTAGTGTGCGCGACAAGGGACCTGGTATTGCCACCCAGGAGAAGGAACGGCTCTTCCATCGCTTTATTCAGGGGCGTGGGCGGCGGGGAGGAGCGGGGTTGGGACTTTATTTATGCCGTCAAATTGTTGAGGCGCACGGAGGCAAGATTAACGTCGAAAGTACCCCCGGCGAGGGGAGTAACTTTTGGTTTACGCTCCCCACGGCAACGGTTGGGGCTAACTGCCGTCTTAAAAAAGAGCAAGAGTTAAGATAAGCAATGGCTGAGAGTGGCGAACAGAAACCTGTGCGAGTTCTACTGGTGGAGGATCATGCCTTGATGCGTCGAGGGATGAAAGGTCAGTTTGCCCTGGAAGTGGGTTTTAGTGTGGTGGGAGAAGCGGTTGATGGCGCCGAGGCGATTCAATTGGCAGCTCAACTGGAGCCAGATGTGGTTTTGATGGATATTGATTTGCCCATTATGGATGGAATTACGGCGACGCAGCAGATTAAAAGTAATCGCACAACTACCCGAATTCTTGCCTTGAGTGCGTTTGATAATGACACTCAGGTGATGGGAATGCTCGCGGCGGGTGCAGATGGTTACTGCCTCAAAAGCATCGAATGGGAACAACTAATCGCCGTGATTCATCTAATCCAAGGCGGGGGAGCTTATCTAGACCCTCCAGTCGCGCGGAAGGTTGCCCGGATGCTCAAACCTCCAAGTTCCCTAAACGTGCCGACACCTCCAGAATTTCCAATTCCAGTTTTGAGTAGTCGTGAGCGCGAAGTGCTAAAACTAATTGCCGATGGACGTTCCAACCAGGAAATTGCTGAACAACTGTTCCTTTCTCTGGGGACTGTTAAGTCCTATGTACGGATGATTCTCAATAAACTAAGCGTTGATGATCGCGTTCAGGCAGCCGCTAAAGCTGTGCGTGAAGGCTTAATTTAATTACTGAATAAGCTAATTGTAAACGGCTTTCCAATTCTCTTTTAGTAGAAACGAAGGGGAGATTAATTGCTACAGGCTGCTCTGACCATAAAATGTAGGGCTGATCGAGCTTGCACAAGAAGCTTTCAGGTAGCGGCAGACAAAGCACTGAAATCTCTGGAGCGAACAAGGTCACTTCCTCAAAAGTTGGAACCCCATAGTAGGGGAAGACTTCTGCACCCTGCTCCAAGCAGTAGCGACTAACACGCTGCACTGTCACCACATCCTGACCAATGACCATAATTCGATTTCCTGGCATTGCATCTCCAGGTTGATGACACAGGTCAGCCATTGACAGGCGCTAAATCCACATACACTTGATTAACCAAAACAATATATCACTTGATCTTTTTACCCACCACACCCAGGTGGATAGCCAAGCGGATAGTTTTTTCTCCACATCGATACCATCCGTAGCGGAGCTGCTATTTAACCGTTGGACAGTATTAATCGTTTCTGTATCGGAAGATACTCTACAAGGTTGTTGAGTGTTGAGCTTAGATTTGGCTTATCTAAGTTTTTAGGGAAGCGTAGAGGCGATTAATATCGTATCTGTTACGAGCTATCTAGAAAATTAACACCAACAAAGTATCAATTCAGTATTCTTGGAAACTAATTGTGAGTACTACTGAACAAATTTACAAACTGGTTGGGCAATGGTGTCAAGCTCTTGATCCCTCCAGAGCTAGCGAAGCACTTCGTCAGATTGCGATCATCTCGGATTGCATTCCCCAGATACCCAATCAGTTGACTGAGCAGGACAATCAATGTGTGGTGCAGTGGTTACAGGAAA
>CADCTM010000018.1 GCA_902805485.1 uncultured Coleofasciculus sp.
TTCTTCTTCAAGAACTTTTCTATCCATAAAATCTTTTTGCAACACAACCAGAAATGACGCCATTTGAACAGGGATTAAGTGGAGATGGAAAAATGAGCATCAACCACAAGGATTCCCTACCGTACCATCTTCTTCACTTTTTGCGACAGAACTTCCTGGAAGCTCTATCTGTCGCCAACATCATTTAAATCAGTATCAGATACTACGTTGGGCTATGGTTGAGTGAGTTGCCATTGCTGCGCTATTGTTTCAAAACGATGTCTCAATTTGCAAAACAATTTTGCCGCGCGTGCGCCCACTTTCGGAAAGTTGGAGTGCCTTTTTCACTTCCACGAGCGGCAAAACGGTTGAAACATGCGCTTTTAATCTGCCTTCGTCAACTAATTTGCCGATCGCAGCTAATTGTTCCGCATTTGGTTTGCAGTAGACCCGCGCGGCTTTGACACCAAATTCCTGTGCTTTTTCTTCGGACGGAAACTGCACCGCCGTCACCAGGAAGCCGCCTTTTTTCAAAGTTTGGAACGCTCTTTCAAACGTGTCGCTGCCGACCGTATCGAAGACGACATCCACGTCTTTGACGACTTCTTCAAAGTGTTGCTTTGTGTAATCAACGAACTCGTCCGCGCCTAAATCTCTGACGAACGCTTCATTGCGACCCGAAGCCATGCCGATCACGAATGCGCCTTTTGCTCTAGCAAGTTGAACAGCCAGCGACCCGACTCCGCCTGACGCGGCAGTTATCAAAATTCTCTGCCCGCTGTTCAGATTTGCCAAATCGAACATCGCTTGCCACGCAGTCAACGCGCCGAGCGGAATCGCCGCCGCGTTCTCGAAATCGAGACTTTGGGGTTTGATCGCCATTTCCCCGATTTTGGCGATCGCGTATTCGGCGTAACCTCCAGAGGTCACGATACCGTAAACTGCATCACCTTCCTTGAAATCTCTGACATCACCGCCAATTTTTTCGATTGTCCCGGCAATCTCGCCACCAAGAAAGATGGGAAGCTTCAGCCCTAACCTTTCGCCCATCCCACCGCGGATTTTCCAGTCAACCGGATTGACCCCGGCAACGTGAACTTTCACCAAAACTTCGTCCGCTTTCGGCTCTGGACGTTCGACATCAACGTAATTCAAAACGTCTTCATTGCCGTATGCGTTAATTACGATTGCTTTCATTTTTCTCTCCATTTTATTCAATTGGTGTGACAAAATTATTTCAGCATTCATCAAAACCCGTCGAGCAGATATTTACTGATTCCGCTCTACCACGATCACTTAAAAAGCTCAGCCATAATCGTTCCGTTCACCACTCACTTGAACGATTAAATTACAACTGCTAGAACCGAGATCTCAGTGTAAAAAGCTACCTATCGAAGGTCTGCCAGTCCTGCTCAAGTTCCTGTTGTTGTGTGGGATTAAGTTGATTGAGTTAATAGGCTGAGTACAGGATCCAGGGATTTCATTCCTTTGATACGATCGTCTAAAAAACAGTCCCAGCCGTGAGTCCATCAAGATTCGATTAGCGAGATAGGACAGCTTTGTCCAGAGCTTGTCTATTATAGGAACAACTTTTGATTCAGGCTGTTTCGAATAGTAAAGATAAAGACCATTGTCAACCTCAACAGCTTTTTGAACTAGATCTAGACTGCTGATTTGTTGACGCTGGTGGGCTGTAATCAGCAAGTTCCAGCCAGGAATACCTTGAGAGCGTAAACCCGCTTGATAGGCGAACGTTACGAGACTAAAAGGTGAATGCTTTAGTTCACTCAGAATGATTGATCTCATTGCTATATCTCCATGAGAGTTGTGCAAAAATTCAAGTTGTGATGGTGATGTAGCTGTGCTAGTCTCTTGTGAAGGTTTCAGCTTTTTGAGACATCCTTCTCCCACTGGGTAACTAAGCAGCGAGAGAAGGATTCTATGTTCAAGTCACTATTCGTTGTGTTCAGGATGTACTGAAACTATTCAAGTCAGAAACCGCAGACCATCGCAAGTTATACTTCGCTACTTGTTCATTGTTTCCTGTCGTTCACTGACAAAGCGATCGTTGAGCTTGTTCATGGTTTGCAGCCGTTCCCTTTCAAAGCGATCGTTCAGTGCCAAAGCAGGCAAGTCGAGCAGGGTTGAAGGAATTGCCAGAGAGAGAGTTGCAATAATTACGCGCTTCATCGTGTTTCCTCCAATTTGATTTAAGTTTGAGTTGTGTTTCACTAACGGTTAAGGGAGTGCATGAGTGCTTCAGGATAGCGAGTTCCGGCAGCAGCGTCGATCGGGACAACGGCTTCAATCTGTTGCAGTTCCTCAGCAGTTAACACAATGTCTACTGCACCCGCATTTTCATGCAGCCGTGCTTGACGTTTCGTGCCAGGAATAGGGATGATGTCCTCACCTTTTGCCAATAGCCAAGCGAGTGCGAGTTGGGCAGGCGTACATTGCTTTTGGGTCGCGATTTGCTTGATCTTTTCAACCAGTTCTAGGTTGCGGTAAAAGTTCTCCCCTTGAAAGCGAGGACTGTGCCGCCGCCAATCGCCGGGGGGAAAGTTATCGGGAGATTGAAAGGCTCCCGTTAAAAATCCTCGTCCCAGCGGTGAATAGGCAACTAAACTCGTTTCCAGCTCTCGACACACAGGCAACACATCGGTTTCAGGTTCTCGCGTCCACAGACTGTATTCAGTTTGCAGCATGGCAATGGGATGCACCTGAGCTGCTTGACGTAGAGTTTTAGCACCTGCTTCTGAGAGTCCGGCGTAGCGCACTTTGCCGTCTTGAATCAGGTCTGCGATCGCACCCACCGTGTCTTCGATCGGCACAGTCGGATCGACTCTAGCGGGATAGTACAAGTCGATATAGTCCACTCCCAAACGCTGTAAGCTATAAGCCAGAAAATTTTGCACAGCCACCGGACGACTATCTTCACCATTAAAGCCACCTTTGTGATCGCGCAGTGCTCCAAACTTCACTGCAATAAATACTTTGTCACGGGGAACTTCTTTAATCGCTTCTCGAATCAGCAACTCATTGTGACCCATGCCATAAAAGTCGCCTGTGTCGAGAAAGTTAATCCCCAGGTCGATCGCGGCTCGAATCGTTGCGATACTTTCAGCATCATCGCCTTGTCGATCGCCATACAGGTCGGACATCCCCATACAGCCCAATCCTAACGCTGAAATTTGCGTGTCTGTTGTTCCAAGTTTGCGGTATTTCATAATATTGCTCCTTTAATGGTGTTGCATAATAGAAGTATGAAATGTCCAAAATGTGAATCTAATAAAATCTGCAAGAACGGGCGTCATCATGGCAAACAAAACTATATTTGCTCTCTCCTGTGGTCGCCAGTTTATAGAAGCCTATGACCAGAAAGGTTACAGAGATGAAATTAAACGAAAATGCCGCCAGATGTATGTCAATGGCATGGGCTTTCGTGCCATTGAGCGAGTGACTGGTGTGAATCATAATACAGTGATTAATTGGGTGAAACAAGTAGCTACTCTACTGCCCGATGCCCCAGATTACCAGGAGATTCCGGAAATCGCTCAAGTTGATGAACTTCAAACTTTTGTTGCTCAAAAAAAACAAATTGTGGCTATGGACAGTTGTCAATAAGCATAGTCCAGGCATTTTAGCGTGGGTTTTGGGCAACCGTAGTGCTGAAACTTTGTCATCCTTTTGTGGAAGGTGATAAGAGGCTGGAAGTGCTTTTTCTATGTTACTGACGGCTATTGTGTTTACCTAAGCTTTATAGATGACGCTGCTCATTTAGTTAGTAAGACTTATATGACTCGTGTTGAGGGAGAAAATACAAGACTTAGGCATTATTTGGCTCGCTTACATCGAAAAACTCTTTGTTACTCTAAGTCGATAGAAATGCTGAGGTTCTCGCTTCGTTTACTTCTACATTACTTGAAGTATAAAACCATTCCTTTGCCCAGTTAAATCCTTCTTCTATTGTGCAACGCCCCTTTAATTAAGCGATCGATTAACGAGTTACGTAACCACCATTGATAAAAATAGTTTGACCATTCACCCAGCGCGATCGCTGCGAAGCGAGAAATTCAACCAATGGCACAACGTCATCGATTTTGCCTAAGCGTCCTACTAATTGAGTACCCCTTTCAATCTCTTCTGGTGTTAATCCTGTGCGATAAAACGGGGTATCGATGGGTCCGGGTGCGATCGAATTGACCGTAATGTTCCGTTTCCAGTCGATTTCTTGGGCCAGGGCGCGAGTAAAGTGCTCCATTGCTGCCTTGGTTCCGGTGTAGGCGGAATAGTTGGGAATATTGGCAATTAAAAGAGAACTCACAACGTTGATGATCCGTCCCTCATCTGCAATTCGTCGCACGGCTTCCTGATTGACGAAAAAGGCCCCTTTGGAATTGATGCCTGCGGCGCGATCGTATTCTTCTTCTGTCACCTCCGCCAATGGCTTTTTCACGGATTCCCCTGCATTGTGAATCACGATATCGACTTGTCCAAAAGCTTCCATTGTTTCATCGAATAGCCTTTTGACGTTGGCAACTTGAGAGAGATCTCCAGGAACCAGAAGTGCCCGTGTTCCCTGTTGCTGTACTAAACGAGCCGTTTCTTCAGCCTGATCGCGCGTCGCTTCTCGGTGATAATGCACGACAATATCTGCACCGTTACGAGCAAGGGCAACCGCATACCCTCGACCAAGATTGTTTCTAGCACCTGTGATGATCGCAACTTTACCTGTGAATTCCCGCTCAACAGGGGTTGCTGAACCAGACGGAACGGTTTGAGGTGGCGTTGGAGACTGTGCATTGGCTTTTCCAACCGCAATCGCACCGACAACGCTGGTCGCTCCGATTGCGCCCAAGAACTTACGACGATTAGCGTTCATAATTACCTTCTATAGTTAGCTTTAACTGCATGTCCTTTTTCAATTAAGCCAAACTCAACCGAAAAAGGACATGCATATTTTCTAGATAGGCTTGTTCATTTCTAAGTTAGAGAAAATTCAATCATCGCGATTGAATTTTCTCAATGTTTAGCTTTGCAAGCTTTGTCGAAAGCTCAAAGGTGATAATTTAGTGTGTTTTTTGAAGAATCGGGAGAAGTGGGCTGCATCCTTAAATCCCAAGCGAAAAGCAATTTCCTGTACCGATTCCGGCGATCGTGCCAACATTGCCTTAGCCTCAGCGATTGTCTTCTCAGCAATCCAAGTATTAACTGGTTTACCTGTTTTATATTTGATCACTGTACTGAAATAGCTGGGATGTAGATACTGTGCCTGGGCATAGTCCTGCACTTGGTTCAGGCGATCGCACTTGCCAGTGAGCAGATCGCGAAAGTGCTCTTCAAGGTTGCGTTTGAACGTCAGTGTGATGTCAGAGCTAGTTGAAGCTTCAGTCAGTGGGTTATACGCCTTCCAAAACCGCTCTTTAATTTTTAGTAGCAACACCACCGTTAGACAGCCAATCACCTTGAATTTATAGGCAGAATCCGATTGATACTCTTGCAAAAGCTGACCGCCTAAGTCATCAAAGATTTGAAAGATTTCGCGATTGGGATAGTTTGGAGGTGCAACTTCAGCAATTAGGAATGGAAACTCATCTAAAATATTTTCATGCACATATTGCTTGAGAAACGCTTCTGAGAAGGTAATCATATACCCA
>CADCTM010000019.1:0-1778 GCA_902805485.1 uncultured Coleofasciculus sp.
AAACACTATAGCAAAGGTTTATTGAGATGTCTAGAGTTAATTAGAAAAATCTTGCGGTTAGTCCCACAGATGCCTCACAAGTGGCTCCTGGAGCTAAGTGAATCAGATCCGCTCCCGTATTTAGCGCATTACGAGGGGCACTCCAAGGTTCCAGGCAATAATAGTCTTTCCCTTTAACTGTCCAGAAAACCAAGGTAGAGTAGATGTCGCTGTAACTAAGCGTGAGTTTTAAGGATCGTCCTGTATCGGTAACGCTTGTCGATGTGCCACTCAGTTGCCGAAATGCAACATCAATTTCATCTTGGCTCAAGTCAAAGCCACCTTCAAAGGCATGGACTTCTTTCGTAATCTGGTCTTGATACTCGGATGCAGGAATTTTATATTCAAGCTGAGTTTTATCAGAAGTCCAAAAATAGGGATGCAAACCTGTAGAAAAAGGCATTGATTCGCTTGAATAATTCGTATACTTCTGCTTGATTTCTAGCGTATTGCCTTTGAGCTGGTAGGTGAAGCTGACTTGGAAGTCGAAAGGATAAACGGCACGAGTCTGAGCGTTACTATTGAGGACTAGGGTCAATCCAGCAAGGTCGCTCGTTACTTGGTTTGTGACTTCCCAAGGTAAATCACGGGCAAAGCCATGTTGTTTGAGTGTATAATTTTGCCCCTGGTAAATGTAGGTATTATCCGGCAAGTTGCCGCAAATTGGGAAAAGAATGGGGATACCTCCCCGCACACTCAAGCTTGAATCTGCAAAGCGTTGGGCGTCCAGGTAAAGAATGTCTTGACCTTGAATACTCCAGTTCGTGATGATACCACCTCGTTCTGGAACGACTTCTAACCGAGAATGAGCGTCTTGATCCGTAAGGATATATGTCTTGTATTGCTGTTGCTTCGTTGCGATCGCAAACACTGATATCTTTCTCCCTCAAAAAGCTACTGTTGATTAGTTGCAACCAGAACTTTAACAAACTCTTATCTAAAACCCTACAGTGTTCACAAATCCTTAACAGTGAATTTCGTAAGCTTTTATTGGAGAACCTTTCTTCCTGCTAAACTCAATCTGATTTTCTCCTCAATAACGAATCGGTTGTTTCAGGGACGGGCTTTTCCGCGTCCTAGTGATTTGTATCACTTTGTAAATGTGTTAAAAGTCACAAATATTAATTGACTTAAATCAAGTAAGCAGAGCGAAAAATAGAAGATACTAAGTAAAATCCCCTATAGACGCTCTAGGTTAATGATTCGCACACTTGTCCAATCCGCATTTCAAACAGGTTGCCTTAGTGTGGCTTCTGAAGGTCTAATCCGTCAGGTGCTAGAAATGAAAGGCTATGAAACATCGGATTTAGAAGCTCTCACTGCCTTGTATGAAGCTGTAAACTCTGGTCAAATTGAGCGGGAAGCCCGTAGCAGTTCAGCCATGAATTTAGTTCAAAGTGCTCATTGAGCTGGGATACCGACTTGATCATCGCTTGTGTTGGTGCATTCCTCAAACAGAAAGCTTTTTTTAAAATCCATAATCTAAGTCAGCTTCTGCCTTATCCAGCTTCAAGAAATCACTAGGGTGTCGTTAAAGGGATTTAAAACTGGGTAAGGCACTTAGAGAAAGTTAATCGCCAGTAATCCTAGAGGATATAAAGGAAAACAAAACAGCAGCTTTTCTTGAAAGCTGTGACATAAATTGAGCCGCGACGATGCCATAATTTTCTGAAAACGAATGTTTTCAGGGTTAAAACAAAAAAGGCAGCCACAGAACGGCATCTTGTCAAGAAACTTTT
>CADCTM010000019.1:1788-5633 GCA_902805485.1 uncultured Coleofasciculus sp.
ACTTTTACAGAATTTGTTGGTCAACAAAGTCCCGAACTGTTCTAAATCGCTTTAACTCAGCTTGTTTTTAAAAAAATCGGAATTCCGTACCTTCAATCCGAGGCGATTAAGTAAGGAGTATGTAACAATAACAGTGTCTGAAGTACCAGACACTTAATTTACCCTTAGCTAACCAGGATAATTCCTGGAAAGAAGTGCGCTAGTCGCAATGGCGGAATTTATATTTACTTTCCTTTGGCTAGGCTCCCTGCCGATGACAAGTTACCAACAACCTACAACTAGCTTACTGGGCAATTTGCTCTCCACCATTGCCTCGCTTCGAGATTTCTTGACAGCTTACGCACTTAAATGAAGATATCATCGGTTGCTATCAACCGTTGAAAGGAATTTAAGGTCACTCTTAAGATAGTCGAAGAATGCAAGCTACACTTCTAAACATTAAAGGGAACATATCGTGGAGGCATCTCACATTTGACGAAGGAGAGTTTCACACAGTTAACCCTGCGTCAAGTCCACAAGCAAGCAGTTTGTCAGGAATTAGATCGGCTTGCTTTGCAAGTATTGAAGAGTTATCAACTCAGGAGAAGCGAATAATATGCTACACCGCAAGATTTATCAACTATGTTGCGATGGTCGAGAGGTGTGTGTTTTCTTGCGGGACCAGCAACGTTGGATAGAACGTGCCCGCATTGTCGATATTGAAGGAGATTTAGTTACAATCCGTTACGAGACGGATGAAGAAGATGAAGTTAGTTCCTGGGAAGAAATGGTTCGCCTGGAAAGCATTGGTTCTGTAACTCAGAAGCTGGCTTGTGTAAGCAGAGGACACGTTGAACCCTTGGTTTCTGATGACTGCCCAGAAGCCGAACAAATCCACCCACGTTCTCAAGACTCCAATCAAGACTAAGTTGCTGATCATTAGTGATTAGTCAGAGTCCGACTCATGACTAATCACTAACTCGTTTAATTGTCAAGAGTTGGTTCGGCAGGTTCAAAAACCGGACAGTATCCCTCTGGCGTAACTTTAAAGCCATACAACGGAGACGCTGGATTCCAACAGCGCTGCCCTCTTTGGTGAACACAGTTAGCGCAGCAGTCGATGTTCAGGGGTATTCTGGCGTTGCTACCTGCCTGAAGTAGCTCTCTTTGCGTCAACCCCCGTAGCACAAGTTCATCGCCCTGCCAGCGGGCTTCCACAAGACCTGTATCAGCAAAATCTTGCCAGCGTGGGTCAGCAGCGATCGCTTCTGGCAAGGTAATTGTGACAACCGTTCCCAGTTCGGTCAGCTCACCTTCATAATTCGTTTCCGTGGGTGCTGCCGGCTGCATAAACGTCTCGCCAATTGGCAGTTCTACCAGAGTGCCGGCGGCTGGCGAATGGAGATGATACCGATTTTGTAACTCCTCCAAACCCGTAAGATCGGATAAATACGTTGGAGAACCGTGGACAAAAACAACGTGCTGAGGGCGGAGATTATGAATTAACTGAGTCGTTCCCAGACAATCACCATGTTGTGCCAGAAGATAAGTTTCAACACTACTTGCAGCCGACTTATCGGTTTTCAGGGGATATTTTAGGCGCTCCGGTTGGAGAACCACCTGAAGATTAAAGTTAGGATGCCAGTATTCGCTCAAGTCAGTCATTTCGTTACACAGAACAATACAAGGCGACTGACCGAGGGAATGAGCAGCAGCAGCACCCAACCGACGTACGCGGGGACGCACCCGTTCATCCCAAAACAACGGTTGATGTCGAGCAAAGTTCTGTACTGAGGTTGGGAAATGAGCCAAAAGTTCCAAGTAAGCGTCACAACCGGCGGCAACGGTATCATCCACCCAAATATCCAGGTTTCGCCCTGTAAAGTGGTGATGGCTGCGTAGGAGCATGAGAATTTCTTGACCTAAACCCAAGTTTGGTACGGGTAAGAGGACAGAGTATTGATTTGCGATCGCTTGATCGATACGCTCCACTAGCAGATTTTCCTGTTGTCGGCGGTGCGGATGTCGCGCTGTGCCATAACTGCCTTCTAAAATCAGCACATCAGGATGCGTACTTCTGAGCGCTTCTATCGACAAACCTTCTACCAAGCGGGAGTTAGACAGGAAAAAATCACCCGTATATAGCAACCGATAGGTTTTTCGAGGTGTCGTGTAAGTCAGTAAAAAAGCCGCCGCACCAGGTAGGTGTCCAGCCGGAAATAACTCCGCCACCAACCCATCACGAAACTCCACAGGCGAGCGCCAAGGCAAAGCATTACAAAACTTTGGCACTTCCTGCGGCGACAATTCAGGCCAATTCAGCGGTAACAACTGCGTTGTCACCTCGCTAGCATAAATCGGCAACTGGGGAAAAGCTTTATGGAGAGCTAGTAATCCTTGAGCGTGGTCACTGTGGGCATGACTACACAAAACTAAATCAGCGGGTGGCTTGGCGTCAGTGGCAAGAGCGTTAATATCCGCTAGCCCACAGTCTAGCAGGATGCGGTGGGGTCCCATTTGCACCAGCAAACAAACTCCCTCCGCGTCATGACCAACACCATAAGGGAAACAGGCTAATCGATCATCTTCAGGATAAGTTGCTAATGGGCGTTGATTGGTCATGAGCGGTCAAAAATTAGTCAGCAACAATCAGCCATCCTTCAGTCAGCTTTTAGAATGTCGTTCGTTCCCAGACAAGCTAGTAACGATAACGTCCCAATAGCAGAAAACCCAAAGCGATTGACTGATGGCTAAACTAGATAAGCGATTTTAGTGGGCAGAACCGTTACCGTGATAATTATCTGAATCGTAGAATCCGTTCTTGGTGCCAAAAACCAGGGCTAAAACGGTAAAAATAACTGTTAGTCCCACTAAAACCAGTTTGACATCCATTTGTTTAATATCCTCCTAATCTAAATGACCTCAGCGAGGAATTTAGTTGTATTTGATGATGAATTTTCACAGAACTGCTCAAATTGTAGAACCGAACTGGCTTGCCCGTCCATCTACCGAGGTGTCACCTGACTTGGTAGGCTGCATATTAGTGCGTCAGTTTGGCGATGGCAGCCAACTCCGGAGCATGATTGTCGAAACCGAAGCTTATGGACCTGAAGACCCAGCTTGCCATGCTTATCGCCGTCGGACGCCGCGTAATGAGGCGATGTTCGGTTCTGCGGGGCGTACCTATGTTTACTTAATCTATGGTCTGTACTACTGTTTAAACGTTGTTACAGACTTGGATGATGTGCCTAGTGCGGTTTTGATTCGCGCTTTGCAGTTAGAGTCTGTTCCGAGTTGGGTGACGCCGCCGACTCCCGCTAAATCTGCTCGCCTTGCCGCAGGTCCTGGTAAGCTGTGCAATGTTTTGCAAATTGACCGCAGTTTTAATGCACAAGTTTTAGCACCTTGTCAACCGTTATGGTTAGAACATCGTCCGCCGGATTTTGTCCCTGATTTAGTTCAAACTACCCGAATTGGCTTGACAAAAGGCGCAGATTTGCCCTGGCGCTGGTATCTGAATAATTGTCCGGCAGTCTCTAAACTTTAGGATAGAGAAAAGCGATCGCCTTTGTAGCCAATTTCTGGTTCTTCCGTACTTACTGTGCTAAAGTTTTAGGAAAATGCCAAAAAAGCAAAGCTCTTACTTGAAAGTTTTGAAAGTTTCTAAAGCCAAATCCACAGCGTTTTAATAACTTTAATTTATTGTTGATTCCTTCCACTATTCCGTTGGTTGTTCTTTGTTCAAAATAACCGACTATCTCAGCTAACCACCGCTTTATTGTTCTGACACTTTTTTTGTAGTAGGGTTCAGCCTTCTTTAACCAAGCAATTAGCTCTAAAGTCCCTGAACCTACATTCTGGCTATT
>CADCTM010000020.1 GCA_902805485.1 uncultured Coleofasciculus sp.
CCGTCAGCAGGCAGGAACACCTTGCCAGTACCGACGCCTTAGATTCGCCTGAAGTAAGTGTCTTCTCCAACTTTCAACGCCTTGTAGCTTTGTGTTAACTGCTGCCAGAGACTTTTAATTTGCTGATAAGACTCTTGTGGAGAAAGTTTGCCCCCAGTCTCTAGATTGCAGATAAAGCTAACCCGTTGTGCAAACTCTTGAAGGTTAGCATTGAAAACTAAGTCCTCTGGTTTGACTTGACCAAAATATTTATAGTGGCAATAGAGGAAGTTCTGCTTGTCTACCTGAATCGAGTCAGCCATGACAAAGTTCACTTCGTTAGGGACATTTTAGCTCAACCAATTGATTCAACTTTAAGCAACCGTAGTGATAAAAGCAAGTATTCTTTTTGATTGATTTAATAAACGTAAGTTATCAATAGTCAAAGACTGTAGTTACTTCTAACAATAACGAGTTGTTTTCTTCAAGCTTAAGGCACAGATAACGAACATAAACTTCGATAATATTAGAATCACCAGCAACGATCGCAGCGTTGAAAAACCCCTAGCCGCATGAATCAGGGTTTTAGTTAATGGAAGAAGCATTCAACACTTTGCGGAACACGACCTTATCATCATTCACCGCGTAGAAGTCGCGAATGCGAGCCTCCTCTTCATAGCCGCACTTTGCATAAAATGTCCGCGTGCGCTCGAAGTCCGGCAGCCCAGACGTTTCTACTAGCAGCATTCTCCCACCACGCGCTTTCAACGCCTGCTCGACGTAGCGTAGCAGTTTCGTACCGCGTCCTTGCTCTTGGTGATTGGGGTGAATCGCGATCAATTGCAGATTCCAAGTTCTGTCTGTCATCCGCTCCGGCTCACAGTAAGCAACGCCCACAGGTCCATTTTCATCGTCAGTAATCCAGAAGTGTTCTCCATCGCTATTTCCTCCCAAAGCATCAGCCAACATCTGGCGCAACAACTCTAGTGCGCTCGGTGGGAAAAGTCCGGTTGCATCCGCTAAAGCAATCAAAGCCGTCGTGTCCTCAGGTAGGGTCGGTCGAATCATGGGCAATAGCAATAAGAGGTGGTCTAACCACATTCATTGTATTACACGAATACTACAAAGTAACGTGCCTCAAGTTTAACGAAATATTTATACCTAATAGGTTAATTATGTACCTCTGGAACTAACTCAAATCCCTTCATTTGCTTATCCTCTAGGGAATAAGAACAAGTAATGCCATCTCGCTCACTGGTTAACAAATGAAGATTTTCAAAGAGTATATTCTCTGTCTATTTGATAAAGAATTCATCTCAACAGGTTTACGGACTGCTCTATTTGTCGGTTCTCTGCTCTTTTTGATTAATCATGGTCTTGCCTTTTTGCGAGGGCAGATGAATTTTGAACGTTGGATTTCTGTATTGATGACTTACCTCATGCCTTACCTTGTTAATGTCTATGGTCAATATTCTTATCGTCGTAAGTTGAGTAAACACTGAATTAACGCCAGACGGTTTAGATCGAAGACGTAAACCGGATGCCTTCCCCAGTGTTTCCCATGACTGATGACTGATGATCGGAACAGGCGAGCGCTCCCTTGAAAAGCTCCATCGAAAATGTCCTACAAGCGCTTGACCATAGAATCCTACCGAGTTGTCCTTAGCCCCTTGCCCCCCTGACTACCCTAAGAAGGCGATCGCTTTCAGACCGGACAAGTGATTTTACTCGCGTCAGCTTCTACAAAATTGAGCTGTAGCAGTTTTCCCACGGCTTGAGAGATATAGCACAGTTCCTACGGTAGATTGAAATGTTCAGGAACTCAAGGCGTGGTAATTCTGCGTGAAAAGGAGAACCAGTAAGAATCAGGGTTAAAACCAATGAGCTGGGCAGCAGAGGAACTAAAAACAGCTTCTTTAACAGATAAGCGGCGAAATAAGCGTTTAATCAAAATCTTAGAAGTCACAGCACCATGCAATTAACAGAGGTCAGTGTCTACAACACCCTTACCAGGTTAATCCTGATGGTATTGTTTGAATCAAGGACAGAAAACGAGAAAGTAAAGGTTTGAGTTTTTAACTCAAATTAAATTTATGTCCGGAACCTTCACTTCCTCTTCTTTAACCATGCGGATTCCAAGTCGTGCCTATCTGTTAGGAGCTATTATTGTCTTCGCGACGGCTAACTCCATTACACGTCAGCTCACTAACATTGGGGAGCGCAATTTAATTGATGGAAGGAATCCCATTTCATTTTGCAATGTGTTGTTTGTCGGGAATCTTTGCGCCTTGATGACTCTGATTGTACTCTACCGAAAACAGTGGAATGTTCAATCTTTGAAGCAGCTTTCTCGGACGGATTGGCTGGGTCTAATTGGGGTAGCAATTCTCTCCGGCGCTCTAGCCCCCGCTTTAATTTTTGCGGCTCTGGATCTAACGACGGTCAATAATGTAGTTTTGATTGGGCGAATTGAGTCGCCCCTTGCCTTGGCTTTATCCGTCTTGTTGTTAGGGGAGAGGGTGAATCGTTGCGTCGTTGCTGGTGCGATTATTGCGTTTATTGGCGTCGTTCTAACGATATTACTTCAGCCTTCGGGAGAAAATATGGTGTCGATGGTCGGGTTCCAACTGGGACAAGGCGAGCTAATGGTAGCTGTTGGGGCAAGCTGTTTGGCAGTTTCCACGATTATTAGTAAAGTGAAGCTCCGCAATATCTCCTTGGGAATCTTCACTATATTTCGGACGGCTTTAGGAACTGTAGTCTTCTTTGTGGCAGCGCTTTTCATCTATAGTCCCATCCATTTCATCGATGCCTTCTCACCGTTGTTGTGGCAATGGATGCTAATTTATGGTGCGGTAATTGTCGTGGGAGGTCAATTATTATGGTTTACTGGTTTAAAGACTTCTAGCGCCTCAGATGTTTCCTTGGCTAGCTCTTTTAGTCCGATTGCAGGCATTTTGGCAGCTTATTTAATTTTGGGAGAAGCACCGACTTTTGCTCAGTATATTGGAGGCGGTGTAATTGTGTTGGGTATTGCCCTCAACCAGATTGGCGTTGTTCGCCAGAAAACCCAAAGCCCTACTGTGCCGCCTGTCACTCCGGCTAAAGAAATAGACATGGAAGTTGGCTTCAAAGGAATCTAACAGCCATACGGATACTCAGATCTTGCACCGCTTTGGTCAAATAACGCCGAAATCAAGAATAAGAGTTAGATTGGGCTTTCTCGATTGAGAATTAGACATAGCCACCAGACGCCTTCTCAGCAAGAGTGTGCGAACACTCAGCGCTACGAATACAAAACCAAAAATTGCTGCGTATATCGGGGTTACTAGCATAGCGTCAGTTTGGGTACGGCAGAATCAACCTCACACAGCATTGCTTTTCCCGCCAATTAGGGGGATGCAGCCAGAACTTTGAGACTTGGAGCCGAATAGATAGAGAGAAAGACTGCGTCTTCTGTTCCCTCATTAATTGCTCCGTGAACCTGCGACGGTTCGGCGATATCGAGCTGACCAGCAGAAATAACTTTCTTCTGTCCGTCCCCAAGATAGTAGGTCAGTTCTCCTTTGATCACGATCCAGGTATCTTGTCCGTCTGGGTGAGTGTGTGCAGCCACCTCTTGTCCGGGACGTACACCCCAGACAGCAATACTTGAATGTGAGGTGATGCTTATTTCCCTAACGATTGCTTTTTCCTCCGAAAAGCCAACCAGTTGTTCAACATCAAATGTGCGCTGGATGGAGGAAGGTAAAGTATCGGTCATCATCGGCTCCCTATATGATTTTCAATTTTCTTACTCTTGTAGCTACTCCTGCTGTAGTTGTTTTGTCATATTCGATAAAACTTCCTTCCCTTTTTAGGGCATCATCTGATCCAAAACGGTCTTTACCCTCTTGTATTGAGGTGACTGCTTACCGACTCCCAACGCGTTGAGTATGCGATCGCGCTCCAGAGGGTCTTGCCTGGACTGGGGAAAGCAGTGGTGGAAGAGGTCAGGCGTTGCGATTTTTGCCTCTCGATTGCTCAGCTTCTTTTAGAACCTTGCTAACAAAAGCCTGATTAAAATCGAACAACGGCTTCATCTTAGTGATAGTGTGCTGCATATTGTATTCCTGCTGTGCCATTTTCTCTGAATGCTCAAGAGCGCAAGCTCTAGCCTCTTTTACCGCAGAAGGAGCATTCTGTTCCTCCAAATGCGTCACAAATATTTTCCGCAGAATTTGCGGCGGAACTTTTACACCATAACGCTGCTTAAAAAGCTGAACAATTCTACATCTCCATCCCACTGAATCCAAAGGTTTTTTGTATGAGGTGGCGCTTATTGAAAAGAAGAAAAAGTTATGGTTTGGCTTGCCTCCAACGTTTCTTCCCCATTGCAACCAGTTGCGAATATACATATAGAGATTAGAGCCATCTGGAAAACCAATATTTGGAATTTCCGCCCACCAACCATATTGTTTTATGTGAGCTGGCTGATGCTTACCAGTTTTTGAGTCATCTTCTTGATGATGCAGATAATATTTAATTGTCCCATCCCACAGAGGATTACCCTTCAATTCAGATAAAGAGTAAAACTTTTTATCAATCATCAGCCCTTCTTTAAAGGTACGCCCTATTTCTAATTCATAATAAGTTCGTGACCGGGAAGGAAATACAAGTCCTGGCAAGGCAATACTTAGAAACTTCTGAAGGTCATTGGCCAAAGCCCTTTCTTGTCTCGGAGTTCGCAAAATGTACTCAGAGTTTGTTTTCGAGTGATTAATCGTTTTGTCAGCATGTTCTTTGCGGTAATGAACCAAAAGCACCACTTTTTCGTAATCAACACTACGCTCGTCATAGGAATCAGTAGGCGGTACGTTTTTAGATTTATTTTCTGTAGCCTTTTGTAATTTGATTAATCTCCAGAGGATGGGAATTCCTTCTTTCACGGGAAAATCATCAGTCCCAAGTATGTCGCGATATACAAATTTAGCGAGTGTAGTAGCCACAAATAAATACCTCGCCCTAGATCTTGGGTGACCACCTCGAAAGTCCAGGTACTCTTTGATTAAGGCTTCATTTTGGTCGGCTCCTCTTTGTGCTAACAACAAAGCTTTTTTAGAATCTTTGTAGTACTTGTCAAAATCCTTAGGGGGCGACGAAATAAGCTGAAAAGCCCGATGAATAAAGAATGTACCGATTTGTGGTAGAAAAAGATAGGTCTAGTATTTGCAATAAGACCTATCTGTTGAAAATGTTACCTGAATTTTACCAAAATCACTTAAAAAGTCAACTTAGTACAGCAGAATTTATCTTCCTAAAAATCCTGCTTAATCTCCTACAGTTAATTAAAAAAGTAAATTTAGAAAGATTAGCAAATGCTCTGCCTCTAGCGATTAAATTTGAAAGTCGAAGAAAAAGAATACAACGATTTTTATCTTTACCAAATCTCACGATTGATAAAATTTGGTTTCCCCTAGTAACAACCTGGTTAGAAACCTACTTCACGAAGGAAAGCCTAATTTATGTAGCCATTGACCGGACAAATTGGAGTTGCATAAATTTATTAATGATTAGCGTTGTTTGGGATAAAAGGTCGTTTCCAATATACTTTGAATTATTACCCAAATTAGGAAGTAGCAATATATCTGAACAACAA
>CADCTM010000021.1 GCA_902805485.1 uncultured Coleofasciculus sp.
AATTAAGTCTGTCTAGCCGCCTACAAGAACTAGCTCAATTGTTTCTCAAGCTGGGCACGATTGGCTTTGGTGGCCCTCAAGCCCACATTGCCATGATTCATGATGAGGCGGTAGAGCGGCGAGGTTGGTTCACCGAAGAACAATTTATTGAAGGAGTTGCGGTTTGCGAAATGTTGCCCGGTCCGGCATCGACTCAAATGGGAATTTATACAGGGTATATACGGGCAGGACAATTAGGGGCGCTAGTGGCAGGCGTTTGTTTTGTCTTACCTGCTTTTTTAATTGTGCTAACTCTGTCGTGGGCGTATTTTCGCTTTCAAGGTGTACCGCAGATTGATAATTTGTTTCTCGGCATCTCGCCTGTGGTGATTGCGATCATTTTTGGGTTTTGCTGGAAATTAGCCAAGAAAGCGATTAAGAATTGGAAAGGAGTAGCGATCGCCCTTTGGGTCTTTTTAATCACCTTGCTGTTCCAAGTCAACGTCCTCTTGCAATTCATCCTTGCAGGCATAGTTGGATTAATCCTATACCGACCCAAGCAACCTCCATCATCTGCTCCATTGAATCACACTGGCGCCTGGTTATTGCCGCAGATACCGATTGTGCAGGTGCTTCCCAGAACACTCGCCACCCTATCAGGTGAAACCTTAGCTCTGTCTAGCTTCTGGGGACTAGAACGTATTCAGGAGTATTTTGTGCCCCTGACGTTGTTCTTCCTCAAGGTGGGTAGTTTCATTTTCGGCGGTGGGTTGGTAATTATCCCGTTGTTAGAGTCTGAAGTCGTGAGTCAGTTTCATTGGTTGACTCAGAACGAATTTATTCATGGGGTTGCTATTGGTGCACTCACTCCCGGTCCTGTGACGATTACTGCTGCATTTGTAGGTTATAAAGTAGCAGGAGCTTTGGGGGCTTTGGTTGCGGCAATTGCCATTTTTACGCCGTCGTTTCTATTTATCATGGGCGCTGCACCATTTTTGCTGCGCTTTCGTCGAAATCTTTGGATTGGGAGCTTTTTGAAAGGTGTTACCCCCGCTGTACTCGGAGCGATCGCAGCGGCGGCAATTCCAATGGCACAATCCGCTATCTTACAGGACACCTTGGAGCGATCGCTCGTGGCAGCAATTGTCGGAATTATTGCTCTGGTCGCTTTAATCCGCTTCAAGCGTCCTACCTGGCAGTTAGTTCCAGGCGGTGCTGTTGTTGGGCTAATTGCGGGCGCTTTGCTGTAATTACTGAAAATCTCTATGGCTTCACTGCCAAAAAAACTCAGCTTAATCCTCAACAACGAAGGCATTCAATACCTCTTAAGCGATTAAAGATATAAACATGAAGAATGATTATTGCTCTAGTGATACTGGCAACGTGAAATAAAAAGTACTCCCTTCACCCAAAGTACTCTCCGCCCAGATGTGTCCGCCGTGCTGCTGCACGATACTTTGGCAAATAGCTAAACCCAAACCTGTACCTCCTTTGGAGCGAGAATCCGAGACATCAACCTGCTGGAATCGCCCGAAAATCGCTTCCAGTTTATCAACTGGGATACCTCGTCCTTGGTCTTTGACTTGGAACAGGACATGGTCTGACTGGGGTTGGGCAGTCAGGGTAATTGTGGTATTTGAGGGTGAGAACTTGATGGCATTACTCAACAGGTTCGTGAGGGTTTGGATAATAGTGTCAGGGGCAACCCACACTTGAGCCGATACCGGAGCAACACAGAGGGTGATGCCTGCGGAGTCAGCAAGAGCCTGTACGCCATCCACCGCTTGCTGCATCAAATCAGCAGTCTCACAAACCTCCTTCACCAACGTCACTTTGCCCGAATCTAACCGTTCCAAATCCAGGATGTCATTGACCAAGCGCACTAAGCGATCGCTATCAGTCAGGGCAATCTCGACCATGCGTTTCGCTTTTTCGGGTTTCTTGTCGTAGATTCCCGTTGCCAGTAAGCCGAGGGAACCTCGAATCGCAGTTAGTGGAGTCCGCAGTTCGTGGCTGACGATGGAAATAAACTCGTTTTTTATCCGCTCAACGGCTTGGCGTTGGGTGATGTCTTCGCCAATGCTTGTGGTTCCGATAATGTTCCCCTCTGTATCTCGCAGGAGGGTGTTGTTCCAGGCAATGAACCGTTCTTCGCCTGATTTAGTCAGAATTGGGTTGATGTAGTGAGGGTGAAAGTTGTCTTCCAAAACTTCATCAAAAACCGTGTTGACCTGCTGTTGATGGGATGGGGGAAGAAAATTTTCAAACCAGTTCTTGCCCAAAACTTCTGCTTGCGTATATCCAGTAAGGCTTAGAAAGAAGGGGTTAACATACTCCACATTTCCCCTTGGATCTAACCCTACCACCAGGAGTTGCACGTTCTCCAAGAGCGATCGCCACCGTCGTTCGGCTTCTTGCAGCGTCGCTTCTGTCCGCTTGCGATCGCTGATATCTAGAAGGAAGCCCAAAATCTCAGTGGGTTTGCCAGCTTCATCCCGCATTAACCTCAGTTGTGCCAACAGCCAGCAGTACGTCCCATCAGTACGCCGAAAGCGGTATTCGTGGGAATAAAATTCCCGTTCAAAGACTTTCGCTGTTCCGGCAAATATGCGCTCAACATCGTCCGGGTGTACTCGATCAGCCCAGAAGCTAGAATCTTCGAGAAATTCTCGTGCTTCGTAGCCTAGCAAATTAACAACGTTTTCACTGATATAAGTAGCTCCATGATCTCCATCTGGCTTGGCGCTAAAAATCACCGACGGACTAGAACTGACGAGATAACGCAAGCGCTGTTCGCTAGTCCGTAAGGCTTCCTCTATCCGCTTGCGATCGCTGATATCTAGTAACGTTCCGAAGAGTTTAACAACTTGCCTTTGCTCGTTAAAAACAGCCTCTCCTCTTGCCTCAAGATACCGGACTTGACCATTAGGACGCACAATCCGAAAGTCAAATTTGTAGGAGTTTCCCGACGCCAGCGCTTGCTCGACAACTTCTAGCCACAAGTTTCGGTCATCGGGATGAATCTGCTGGAAGTGTTCGTTGAAGGTTGGTTCGGGTTCGGTCGGGTCAAGACCAAAAATGCGAAATAGTTCTTCTGACCAGGTAATTTCCTGAGTCAGTACATCAAATTCCCAGTTACCAACATGGGCAACTCTTTGAGCTGTTGCAAGCTTTGCTTCACTTTTACGGAGTTTTTCCTCAGCTTGCCTGCGTTGGGTGATGTCAGAAAATGAGGTAACGGCTGCGTAAGCTCTAGTTTCTCCAGGGTGAATCAGCGGTTGGGAATTAATGGAAATCCAGGTGAGCGACTCATCCGGTTTGTGGATACCCATAACGACGTTAGACTGGGGTTTGCCTGTCCGTAAGGTAATCATCGCCGGATGCAGTTCTCCAGGGAAAGGTGAGCCATCTTCGTAAATCGCCTGCCAACGAGGGTCAACTGAGGTAAGTCCTTGCATTTGTTGGGCGGTTAGCCCCAGGATGCTTTCGGCACTGGCATTAGAGGCGGTAATCTGACCGTCAGCCTGCTGAAGTACAATTCCCTCAGACATTACCGTGACAACAGAACGGTAACGCTGTTCACTGACTCGTAGCTCTTGCTCTATGCGTTGGCGCTCAATCAGTTCCGCCTGCCCCCTAGAATAGAGTTCCGACTGCTGGAGAGCGATCGCTACCTGCGTTGACAACTGTTGCAATAGCTCGATTTCGTAAGACTGCCAGTGCCTTTCACCCCGGCAGTGATGGACAATCAAAAGTCCCCAAACCCTTCCACCCGCAAGAATGGGGACGATTAAGTTGGCAGTGACTTGGAACGGTGCGAGTAATTCGACGTAGCAGGGTTGTAGAGCTGCGGTGTGAATATTGGCGATCGCTGTGACTCGACCTTGCAGATACAGTTGGGCGTAGTCTTTGCCAAAGCAGGGATCGTAGATGGTTGTGTCCAGAACTGCCGGAAAGCCAGCACCAACGGACTCCACAACAATCTGCCCACTACAGTCGGAATTGAAGCGGTAAATCAGTACGCGGTCAGTCTGAAGTAACTGTCGCACTTCCGTGACGGTGGTGTTAAGAATTTCATCGAGATCCAGCGACTGATGAACTGAGAGAGCAATTGCTCCGAATAACCGTTCCCTTGCCTGTGCGGCTATGCGATCGGTAATATCCCGTACCGTCCCAAATAACTTCTCGACCTGACCGTCCCCGTTAAAAATCGGTTCTCCCTGACCGAAAATATGCCGGATAGAACCGTCGGGTCGGGCAATCCGAAACTCTAATTGGCATGATTTTCCTCTAGCAATCTGGCTAACCGTTGTATCCCATGCTGCTCTGTCGTCTGGATGAATTTTTAGCAAATGTTCAGTAATGGTCGGCGTGGCTTGCCTTGGAGCAAGTCCGTAAATGCGGAAGGTTTCATCTGACCAAGCAATTTCTTCGGTAGCTACATCGAATTCCCAACTCCCTACATGAGCGACCTTTTGAGCTTGGGCGAGGTGAGATTTCTCCTTCAACAGTGCCGCTTCTGCTTTTTGGCGTTCTTTAATTTCCTTTTCCAGTTGTGCCGTGCTGGGAATTGCCAAAGCTTGAGGCAGTAACGAGACTAGCTCGCTAGCCGTATATAAGGAAACAACGGCAGTAACCGCCTTGAGCAAACCCGACAGCCAATAGTTAGGATGCCAAAGCGTCCAAATTTCCATGATGTGAGTCGTGCCACAGGAAATGATAAAGGCACCAAACAACAGGAAAATCCAGTTGAAGGGTACATCTCGTCTTTTGCTAACGAAATAGGTTAGCGTTAGCGGAATTGAGTAATAAGCCAGCGCTGTCAAGGCATCTGATACGATGTGTAACCCTACTAAACCAGGCTTCCAGAGATAGCAATGTCCGTGGGGGATAAAAAATTCCGCTAATACCATGCTGGCTATCTTAAAAAACTCTCAAAAAAGACTAACTAAGGGTAGATGCCAAACTCCGCAACCCCTTAATTCTAGTTTGCACCATCACGAAAGCTGGACAATTTCAAGAGAGCAAGTTAAGAGAGTCATCCTACAATTCCTGTTTGAGAGAGTTAAATCAGCAGCGATAGCGTGAGGCGAAGCAATAGCGCAGATCACATTTCCGTATCTTTCGCACGACTCATCATCCTTAATGGTTGTAAAAGCTGATTAACAGTATCGATTAACAGTTGAGGGTGGCATAGCTTAGAGACGTAAGCGTCAGCACCTTGCTTACTACCCCAGTAGAAATCAATTTCTTCACTCTTAGCGCTGAACATTATCACAGGTATGCTCTGCGTTTCTTTGTTTTTCTTGAGGCGGCGGCAAACTTCGTAGCCGTTCATTTTAGGTAAAACAATGTCCAAAATCACAAGCATTGGACAGTAACAATAAACCTTTTCGAGTGCCTCAATACCATCCTTAGCAACGATTATATTGAAGCCGCTAATCAAGAGCATTTTTGATATGGCTAGCTGTTGCACGCGGTCATCATCTACGAGTAGTACTGAACTCATATCAATTTTCCTATACTCTGAATAAATTCCTACAATAATCCAAATAAAAATGATACTAAGTCACCTTCACCAAAGGAGATTTTGTCGCCTCCCCTTAATCGGTAACGCTGTCCTATCGAC
>CADCTM010000022.1 GCA_902805485.1 uncultured Coleofasciculus sp.
CTCCAGTTTCGTCGTCACCATCCCGTCAAAATTATTTTGGTGTGCCGGTTGTCAGTTCGGTGGTAGCCCCGCCGATTATCGAGCCAGCCTCAAGGCAGGACGATGGGTCAAAGCTCGCGGCAAAGATTTTGTTGAGACAGTTCGGGAGTTAGCCGCCGATGCAAATGTACCATTCCCAACACGACAATCCTCCCCCGAAGAGATAGCTAAAGCACAGAAATGGGAACGACGACGCGCAGTTCTAGCTGAAACTCAAAACTATTGTCAGGAAATACTGTGGAGCGAGCGAGTTGAGGCACTGGAAGCCCGTCGCTATCTGGTAACGGAAAGAGGCTTTACAGAGGAAGAAATTAAACTACTGTCCATCGGCTACTACCCGAACGCTGCTGAACTTAAGCGCCATCTAGTTTCTAAGGGCTTCTCCAATGAAGACTGGAAAGGCACTGGCTGCGTGTGGAAGGACATGGAGCAATATATTACCTTCTTATGGAATGATGCATCGGGACGCCCCCTCACCATCTACGGGCGCTATTTCAAGAAGTTCCCACCAGACGGCAAGCCTAAAACTCTAGCCACTCCGGGTGCGAAAACTAAACAATCACCACTGTACTTCGACCGAGCGCTTAAAGCTGGGCACAAGGAAATTATTTTAGTTGAGGGTGTTATGGACGCAGCTCTATTACAGGCGCAGGGTGATACCCGCGTTTGCGCTTATGTTGCCGCTAGTTGTTCGGGCGACCAAATCGAAACTCTTAAGCGACGGGGAATCACCAAGATTACGCTGTGTGGTGACCCAGACCACGGAGGCGAGAAAGGAACTAACTCCAATCTGCTGCGACTCACTGAAGCGGGAATTAGTGTTTATATTGCCCCAAAATTACCAGATGGATTAGACCCGGATGAATTTCTACTCGCGCATGGAATAGAGAGCTGGAAGGCTCACATTAACTCTGCTGTTCATGGATTCCGGTGGAAAGCACAACAATTGATTGATTCGGGGGATGTCACCTCAGATATTGGGAAGGCTGAAGTTTTACAGAGTGCGATCGCATTTTGTAAGGCAGTCAAAAATCATTCCGATCTGTATGTGTTTTTCTGGCCCATCATCCGCAACAATTTAGGGATGGAACCAGAAGAATTTCGAGCGCAACTAGAGAAACTTTGGGAATCATCTCCGGCAGAAGTCGCCGAGTTGGGCGGCGGCGATGGCAGTGGTGGTGGTGACGACGGAGATGGAGGCGATCGCACTGGGAAGGTTGTCAAGCATCCGTCCTTTAACCCAATTTCACCAACCGAGTTAGAGGCTCGATTAAATGCACTTGTTCAGGAGGGCTTGACGGGTTCCAAGCTGACAAACAAACTGAATCAACTTGCACTTGAGACAGGTCGTCACATCATTGAACTCCGGAAACAGTACTTAGAGCTTCTTGCAGAAGTCGAGCAAGCCGAACTTCGAGAAGATACCGCCCATCAGGTTGAAGTACTCTTGGAAGCCTCCACAGCATCACTTGACCTTCACCAAATCTTACCTGGAAACTTAGCAACCCCACTGCTAAAACTTGCAGGTTGGCTTAACCTCAAGCCGGAGGCTTACCTAACAACACTTCTCACTACTGCTAGTATCCTTCACAAAGCAGGCACAGTTGTCGTACTCAACAAAGAATGGGATTTTGAGGTTAGTCCGAATCTGTTCGCCTCGATTATTGCCCCCAGTTCTCAGAAGAAGTCCCCTATTCTTAAGGCAATCTCCAAAAAGCCGTTGGCAATTCTTCAGAGAGAGGCTCACGAAGAACACAAGAGCCAAATGAGAGCTTACGAGGAAAAACTGAGAGAGTGGGAGGCAACAAAGCCAGAAGAGCGCGGGGAGCCGCCAGTTAAGCCCGAACGCAAAATCTACTTCTTCACCAAGACAACTGGTGAAGGATTGACCTATCAAGCTGCCCGCTGCCCAGATCAAGGGATGCTCTGTTTGTCCGATGAGCTAGCCGGAATGCTAGGCGCTCAGAATCAATATCGCGGAGGAAAAGGCAGTGACAAACAAGATTGGCTCACATACTACGACGGTATGGGCGACACAACACTAAGAGCGGAGGGGGTCAAGGCTGAATCTGATTTCGTCTTGCTCGGTATCATCGGCGGTATCCAGCCTAAGGTCATGCAGAAGCTGCTAGATGACTGCTCTGATTCTGATGGTAGCTGGGCACGTTTTCTATTTGTTAACCAGCCTAACGCTGCATCAGAAATGACTGTAGACAAGGGAAGCTATGACTTGACCGATTTACTGGCTGACTTGTATCGGCGGATTGATGCCCTACCTGCAACCACCTACCGCTTATCTCCGGACGCTTTTCGCTTGTTCTGCAAGGCATACAATAGATTAGAGAAAAAACGGGTTAGCGATCGCCTGGAAGGAATGCAAGCCGTTTGGGGTAAATCTGAGGGTCGCATAGGCAAGCTTGCTGTAAATCTGCACGTCATTCACGCTCTGATGAAAGGACAAACCCCATCGGAGGAAATCCCTGTTGAAATCATCAAAACAGCAATCACCCTTACCAAATACTACGCGCAACAGGTACAAAGCCTCTATACTCAGTTTTCCGACCCCGATGCCCTCGCTCCACACCTAGCAAACGTGATTCAATTAGCACAGCGCAAAGAAGACTGGATTAAGGCATCCGATGTTTATTTGTCAATCACCAAGAAACACCGTCCCAGTGGCTCAACCGTGCGTGAGTGGTTTAGCGAGTTAGTCCTGATGAGGAAGGGTGAAGTCAAAGGCGAAGGGAGGTCTCTCCAGTTTCGTCTCTTTAGTGACAAACACCCACCTACACCACCAGATGTTGACCCATCATCTGAGAAATTAGACGATTTTAGACAGGAATTAGACAAATCGTCTAATGCTGAATCGACCATATATCAGGGCACACAGGAGTTATTAGACAAATTAGACGATTTAGACATTTTTCCAAAAAAACTCATGGATGTTGAAGCACTAGAAGGAAAAGTGGATTTAACCACAGAAGTGGAAAAAACATCTCTTCTAGATGAGTCGTCTAATTTGTCTAATTTCGTCCAGGACGTACAGCCTGAAACAGAGACAGCGTTAGACGAATTGTCTAATCAGTCGTCTAATTTAGACGTTTTAGACACAGAAGAAGCGATCGCACCGATGTCTTTAGAACAAACAGCACCCACATTGGCTGATGAATCAGAGGAAGCGAACTATACGTCGGCAGATAACGGCGGTGCAGCGGCGGTGGAGATGCCAGCAGTAGCGATCGCTTACCTCGACCACGTTACTGACAGCAGTAACGTGGTCGAGGTAGTGGATGCTACCCCAAACCCTTCCCCGCTGTCGCCTTTCCGGAAAGGAGATCGCGTGGTAACTCCCAAAGGAGAGGGGGAAGTGCTTTATTTCAATGAAGCCTGGGGCGAATACAATATTGCTTTTGATACGTTTACTGATTATTTCAAGTCTTGTGAAATAAAGCGGTGTCCACTGCCGAACTCCGGAAAGCGTGAGGGGTAGATCATGAAAATTCACCAACAGCCGTTAAATCTGCTGATCGCTCCTCCGCCGACCAACTTTCAATTAAGGCGCTACCAAAGGCAGGTCATCTCTGATCTATACAAATTCTTCCGATTAGGCTTCACAAGTGGATTGGTTTACGGACCGACGGGATGTGGTAAGACTGCTATTGCCTGCCAAATCATTGCTGATTCAGTCAAGCGAGGGCGTAGGGTGCTGTTCGTGTGCCACCGAACAAAACTCATCAGTCAGACCCAGGATTCTCTCAGACGCTTCTTTGGCATCGAATCAGGTGTTATTTGGGCAGATTACCCTAGCGACCCGGACGCCCCGGTGCAAATCGCCATGCTCCAAACATTGCAGAATCGGAAGCTGCCACCGAAAACAGGGTTGGTAATTTTCGACGAGTGCCACTCAAGCATTTATTACAATGCAGCATGGCGCATCATGGACCATTATAGTGGTGGCATCTTTGCCCTCAGTCCCTGTTATTTTGTGGGCTTGACCGCAACACCTTGGCGGGCAAAACAGAAAGAGGGCTTTTGCCAATTCTTTCAGTTTCTCGTGAAAGCCCCCTATCCTATTGACTTAGTGAAAATGGGGCATCTCACCCGCCCTCGCTGCTTCGGGTACGGTGGCCTGATCAATTTTGATCAGCTTGATGTGAATAGCAGCGGGGAATATTCAGATGCCAGCATGGCTAAAGTCTGTAATGAAGAGTTCAATGCAAAAGTAGTCGCGCATACCCTCAGTATCTGCAAGGATAAGAAGCTCATCGCCTTCTGCGCTAACATCAACCAAGCTTACGACCTAGCTGCCCAGTTCAACGCGGCTGGTGTCCGCAGTGAGGTAGTGGTAGGGGACACGCCAGAACCACAAAGGGAAGCCATCTATAGGAGATTGCGGCGCGGCGAAACCCAACTAATTAGCAGCGTGGGCGTTCTGTGCGAGGGTTTCGATGAACCTAGCATTGATGGCGCTATTATCGCCCGACCTGTGCGCTCGCGTGCTCTTTTAATTCAGATGTGCGGACGTGCCCTACGGTTGTTTGAGGGGAAGAAGGAAGCTTACTTACTAGACTTTGGCGAGTGCTTCTCACGCCCCACGCCGGGACACCCGATGAAGCGGCATAAAATTAGCCTCTGCCCAAAAGAATTTAATCCCGTTGCTGAAACTAAAGAGTGTCCCGGCTGTCACGAAATCATCCCAATATTCGCCAAGATTTGCCCGATCTGTGGGTACGAATTCGAGGAAGACGGGGACGGTGGGGATGACGAGGAAGGGGATGTGCCCAACTTTGGGGAAATCCTCAGTGATGAGGAGAAAGCACAGGCTCGTTACTTGCGAAGCCAGTTGAAGGCGTGTTTCACCAAGGGCACCAATCCATTCCGAGTAAGGGGCTGGTTTTACGAGCGCTATGGATTTTTCCCACCAGTACACTGGTATCGGCACGCCATTTTCAAAAATAAAGATCCGGAACTAAGCCGGGAAAAGTACAAGCGATTCCTGTTCCAAAACATTCCCAATGTCCCCCGTTCCGTCGTGCGCGACTGGCTTAACCGAGAGTTCGGGGGGTACTGCGATTCAAACCCCCTCGACTGGTGGGTGATCCTTGGGCTACTACCGGGTGCTAGCTGGGAGGAAATCAAAGCTGCCTATATTTTGATGTTGAATCGCTATCAGGAGACGTTGGAAACAGACAGCATCGAGTATCGCGGCAAGATGAAGCTTTTGAATTTTGCTCTTGATGAGGCGAAGCAATATGTGAAGCGGTAGTTTTTGGGGGGTGTGATCGCCCCCTAGGACAATCCGATGTCACGCACAAAATGACTTGACAATTTTTCGTTGTCAGTCAAGGGTGCGAAATAAAAAGCTGTGAATTTTTTATGTCGGTTTGCGTCGATACCCGGTGTAAAAAATTAGCATTATAGTGCGATATGTTTCGCTTTTAAAAAATCCTGAAACGCTAGATTTACCCCAAAGAGCGAGTTTGTGGAGGTTTTGGCGATCGCTTTCAGTGGGTGTGGCGAAATTTGCTGAGCTTGGTGGAACAGGTTAAAGGTGCCAACTAC
>CADCTM010000023.1:0-3920 GCA_902805485.1 uncultured Coleofasciculus sp.
TGATGATTTGTCGCAGTTGTTGGCGTTCCCGTTCTAATGCCAGCTCAATGAATTTACGCTTGGTGATGTCCATAACTGTACCTGTCATGCCCACAGGTGTATCATTGGCATCGCATAAGACAGCGCCTTTTGTGGCTATCCACCGAGTTGTCCCATCCGGTACACAGATGCGGGTTTCTACTTCATAGTTTGTGCCTGTCTTAAGACTACGGTTGACTGCTTGATCTACTATGGGTAATTCGTCAGGGTGGAGGCAGTGGAGATAGGCTTCGTAAGTATTACCAAAGCTTCCAGATGGCATTCCAAATATCGATTCTACGCCATCTGACCAATTAACGCGATCGCTTACTAGATCCCAGTCCCATGCCCCCATTTGAGCTGCTGCTAGTGCTAAATTCAGTCGTTCTTTACTATTACTCAGCGCTTCTTCTACTAACTGACGTTCTTGAATTTCGACTCGGAGATGGTCATTAACTTGTTTTAATTCTGCTGTTCGCTGTTCGACTCGTTGGGCTAAATTTTCTTGATTAAAGGTTAATTGCCTCAGGGTTTCTTGCAGCTTAACTTCGGTAATTATTCGTTCTTTTATTTCACTTTCTAACTGACAGTTTGCCGCTTCGAGTTGCGCCGGACTAGGTAGTGCTAGGGCTTTAGGCAATAATGGAATTAATAACACTGCTGTATAAACTGAGACGACAGCGGTAATTGCTTTAATAAAACCACTCAGCCAATAATCGGGATGCCAAAGCGTCCAAATCTCTAAAATATGAGTTGTGCCGCAAGCGATGATGAATGCACCAAATAACAAGAAAATCCAGTCGAAGGGCAGATCCCGTCGCTTGCGAACAAAGTAGATTAGGGTTAGAGGAATCGAATAATAAGCGAGGGCAATGAGGGAATCTGAGACGACATGAAGCCCAACTAGCCAAGGTTTCCAGAGGTAGCAATGTCCATGAGGAATAAATGGGCTTACATACCAGTCAGCGAATAGTGCCAACATATAAAAGTCTCTTCTGGCGTTGCTTGATGCAAGGGTAGAACAAAAAGTCGAGCCTGAGCGAGCTAAGTTCCGATTAGCTGGGTTGTTGGGAAACCTAACTTTGGGATCATGCGATTATCAGGCTCATTCACTAGCTTAACAATGCTGAATCCTGATTTATCGCTATTTGTAAGTCGGTGTAATACATAAAGGTTTAGGGGCGGGTTTAATTACATCAGTATTCAAACCAACTCTTTGCTCGACAAAACCTGCCCCTACAGCTTTGTCTGTACCGAGAAGTTGAAAACTACTGTATCTGTTCACAGCGTGAGTGTTTCAAGAGGATTAATTACTGGGATGAAGCCTTAGCTGAGATTTCTTTGTCAAGTCTGCTAACTTCTGCCTCGGATAGCTTGACTTGAGCGGCTGCAACCGAGTCTTCTATACTTGATACCTTACTGGCGCCGGGAATCGGAACGATGCAAGGTGATTTTGCCCGTAGCCATGCCAAGACGATTTGATAGACAGAAACACCTTTTTCCTGGGCGAGTTGGGCAATAACAGGAATATCTTGGAGACTGCTAACCCGACGGCTACCACCCAAGGGACTCCAAGGGAAAAATGTCAAGTTTTCTGTTTCGCAGTATTTCAGAACGCCATCATGTTCTGGCTGTCTGTACCAAGGATTATACTGATTTTGGACGGAGACAACTTCTACCAGATCACGCGCTTCTTTAATTTGTTCAACTGAGAAGTTGGAAACGCCAATAAAGCGAATTAAACCTTCATTGACGGCTTCCTGGGCTGGTGTTAGGGCGGCTTTAATTGTGTAATTTGGATCGGGCGCGTGATATTGCCAAACATCGATTGGTTTTGTGCCACCGAGTGCTTCAAAGCTGGTGCGGATCGTTTCCCGTAGATGGTTGGGGTTGCCGTTGCGTACCCAATTGCCGTCGGGACGCATTAAGCCACCTTTGGTTGCAACAATAACTTGGCTGGTATCTCCTTGATATTGCTGAAGTGCCTTGGCAATTAGTCGCTCATTATGATGTTTATCGGACTCATCTTTGCAGTAAGAATCAGCGGTATCGATCAGTGTTACTCCGAGTGCGAGTGCCCGATGAATGACTGCGATCGCTTGTGACTCGGTTGGGCGATTGCTTAAGGACATTGGCATCCCACCTAAACCAATGGCACTAATGCTGAGAGCCGTGTTTCCAAGCTGTTTTGTTTCCATTCATTAACCTCGCTCCATGTGCTTATTTATTGATGGCACAAAGTTAACGAAGAGTTGTCCGTCTAACGGTGAGTTCTGAAAAATATCGATGGAGAAACTTGCGGCAACAGGAATTAAGGCAATAGTAATTTACTTTTAATTCAGATGGGGATGCTTTTGCGGAAATTCAGCGAGTGGAATTGAAGTTAAAGTTACTCTTTTTCTATTCAGGTTATGAAGTTCAAATCAATTACTTCGCTACTTTTTGCGATCGCTTCTCTTGGTATTGCGCTTCCTGTTTTGGCAACGCCTGCGGTTTTAGTTGGACAGGAAACGGGTAGTCGAGTCAATGTTCGCGTCATCCCTTCTACGCGCTCTGATTCACCTCACTATGGGTTAGTAGGCGATCGCGTGGAAGTGATCCGACAGACAGAAGGTAGGGATGGTTTCACTTGGTATTACGTAGAATTTAGTTCGGGTGCAAGAGGCTGGATTCGCTCGGATTTTGTAAGATTTCTGGCTAATTAGATAAGTTGCAAACAAATACCCGACGACTAACGCAAGGGTACGCCATAGCGTACCCCGACATAAGTTAACTGGAAGCACTAGTGTAAAAACGCAGGGCAAAGCGCCAAAAGATTGCAGAAGCAAGTAGTAACCCCAAGGCTAAGATGCCTGCACCAACTACCGAAACAAGCGTACTACGCCCCAACATGGCTTGTGCCGGTACAGTTGTGAGGAAGGCAACGGGTACAACAAAAGTAAAGAAGAATCGGTATGTGGCGGGATAAGCTACCATCGGAAAGCGACCTGCTTCCAGCAGACCTCGCAGGACTTCAGTCACGTTGTAGATTTTGACGAACCAAATGCTAGTAGCTCCTAGGATAAACCAAAGGCTGTAGAGGCTGATGATGCCAAAAAAGATGGGTACAGTCCCTAGGAGGTAATTATTGATACCGAAACCGAGCCGTCCACCTGCATAAATGATTACCACCGCGCCAAAGATTATATCTGGTATTCCCCAAGGGGAAACAGTGCGGGCTGAAAGCCAAAACTGACTACCGATTGGTTTAAGTAAGACAAAATCTAATGTACCTTGCTGGACTTGCTCGACAATACGGTTGAGGTTGGGGACAAGAAAGGTGCTAGAAAAGCCTTGTAGTAAGGTAAAGATACCGAGAATAACTAGGGCTTCTTCCCAACTCCACCCCTCAAATGTGTAACCAGTGCGGTAAAACAAAAATAGCCCAAATAGGCTACCGCTGAGGTTCCCTAAACTGCTTAAAGTGGCGATGAGGAAGTTAAGCCGATATTCTAATTCTGCCGCGATCGCGGTACTCCAAAATAAATGTAGTACGTTTAGGTATCGTTTCATTTGTTTACAGATGTGCGTTCAATCACTACTTGTTCAAAACCGTTTCGTTAAAGATAATCAAGGGTTATGAGGTGGAACTAAGCGGTAAACAGATTATGGGGGTCGTCAGATGAAGACACAGACAAAATTTACAGTTACCCTTCTTGTATGAAGTTATGTCTCAACCTAAACTGATGACTAAGATTTTAATAATTGAAGACGAGGTTTTTATTCGAGAAAACCTGCTTGAGTTGCTTGAGATTGAGGGTTTTGAGGCGATCGGTGCGGAAAATGGCATTGTTGGCGTGCAGTTTGCTAAAGATTATCAGCCTGATTTAATTCTCTGCGATGTGATGATGCCTTAGCTTGAT
>CADCTM010000023.1:3930-5570 GCA_902805485.1 uncultured Coleofasciculus sp.
AACCAATCATTGTTAAAGATGTGCGATCGCCTGAGCTTGATGGTTATGGTGTTTTGGATGCACTGCGTGCAAATCCTGTCACCGAAACAATTCCTTTTATGTTTCTCACCGCTAGTGCCGACCGTAACAATCTTCAAAAGATTAGAGAACTGGGGTTTAATGAATATATCCTCAAGCCTTTTCATGTGGATAAGTTTTTGGCAGCGATCAAAGCTTTTCTCAAATCTAAGATTAAATATCAGTCGAAGGACAATTTTTAGGTCAATCTGAAGGTAGATGGCTCGGTTCAATGTGCCTACTAAAGTGAGCAATAGAGATGGAATGACATTTCTTTGAGGAATTTAGTAGGGCTTATGAATTCTTGGCGCGATCGCTTTAATAAGCTTGGAGGTCGAACTCGATACGTCGTCTGTCGTTTATTTATTCATTTAGCGGGTGAAGAAGTTGCACCTTTGTTGGGTGTTCTTAATCGTACAGGACGGCAAGCTCTCGATGCTGAGGGAGATCTTGAGATTTTGGGCGAAGGATTAGTTGAAATTTGTCAAAATCTCTTACAACTTGATACTTATTGGCAGTCGGCGGCTAATGAAGGTGATGTTTTTTGGGAAGAAGGAGAAGCGGGAGATTATGTAACTGAGTTATTTACGGACTCGGCTCAACGTTATCTGAGTGAATTTGATCCTCAGCAAAGTTTTCCTAAAAAAGATGAACCTTTATCCGTAGCGGTTACTCATAATGTAATTGTCATGATTACGGCGGCTTATAAAGGTGAAGTTCCCGAATTAGAAACCGATTTGGCTAACCTAAATGCGCTTAAAGCTGCTTTAAAAGCTTTGATAAATCTTCACTATCAAGAAAGATTGGAAGCGATTCAGGTGCATTTTTCTCCTGCACGGTTTGATGAGGAACTAACCAATGACCAACTATTGCTTAATTTTCCGGAACTGATTCCCCTCTAACACTTAGCCTCAGTTGCTGGATTGTTGCTATTCAATTAATTGGTTAATTGGTTTCTATCCAAAAAGGTTTTTTTAAAATTAGGGTAATATCCGGATCAGGTTTGGTCAGTATACCCACCAACACATTGCTCAAAAAAAGCTACTTTGAAGTTAGTCAGAAAACAGCTATTTATGATGCGTAAGTTAACAATTCTTTTAATGTCTTTGAGCTTGTGTTGGGCTACTTTTGCTTGTAGTTCTCCCAACTCAACCCAATCTTACAGCAATCCCAGTAATAATACTTCTTCGGCTCCCTCCCGCACCAGTCAAACTCAATTAAGGGAAGGGCAGTACCCGGTACAACAAGCAACTTACGATGATATTAATGGAGAATACACCTTAATGTTGCTGGATACGCCCCCTGGTACTCCTCCAACTTTTAGTACAACAGACTTGCAAATGGCACGTCTGACTGACGAAGAAATTAAGGCGGGAAAAAAGAGTTATTTGAGCGTTAATAATGGTCAAGCCGCTTTACACTTAACGGAAGATTTTAAGGTTGAATATGTTCATAATGTAACTCAAAATCAAACTAATCCTCAAACAGGTCAACAAGAAACAGTCGTAGTACGGCAACAATCTGGCTTTTGGGCACCATTTGCAGGTGCGATTGCTGGTCAAGCAGTGGGTAGCTTATTATTT
>CADCTM010000024.1:0-2184 GCA_902805485.1 uncultured Coleofasciculus sp.
TCCTGTGGACTTCTGGCACCCTGTTCCACGTAGCGTGGCAAGGTAACTTTGAGCAGTGGATTAAAGACCCACTAAATGTCCGTCCCATCGCTCACGCGATTTGGGACCCTCAATTCGGCGCACCCGCAGTAGACGCTTTTGCTCAAGCAGGTGCCTCCAACCCCGTTAATATTGCTTACTCCGGTGTTTATCACTGGTGGTCACCATTGGGATGCAAACCAACGGTGACTTGTACCAAGGTTCAATATTCCTCTTATTGCTAGCTACAGTTTTCTTGTTCGCAGGTTGGCTGCACTTGCAGCCAAAATTCCGACCTAGCTTGGCTTGGATGTTCCTGTTCGGACACCTGTTTTGGGCAACGGGTTTCATGTTCCTGATTGCCTGGAGAGGTTACTGGCAAGAGTTAATTGAAACTCTGGTTTGGGCGCACGAACGCACACCCTTGGCGAACCTGGTTAGCTGGAAGGATAAGCCTGTAGCTCTTTCCATCGTTCAAGGTTGGTTGGTTGGTTTGGCTCACTTCACCGTAGGTTACGTCCTCACCTTTGCAGCCTTCCTCATTGCCTCAACTGCGGGTAAATTTGGCTAGCTTCCAGTCGGCTCTCATCAGTGGGTTTTTGGGTTAAACCTTGATTATTAATCCAGAAAAGAAGCTCTAGGCGCTCATTTCCTAGGGCTTCTCTTGTGATTTGGATAGGGACGGGTCTCAAGTATGTCTCATTGACTTTCGACAAAAATTTTCGACAGGCTCATGTCTCGCTTCAATAAGTCTTAAAAATAGTTTAATTTAATTAAAACTAAACTTAATTTTTCTATGAACTCAACCTACGATTTTCCTTACTTTCAAGGGAGTTCTCTTTCCGATCTGTTTGCTGCTGACATCACAGATGCACGTTATGCCCTCATCCCAAATTACCCAGCAACAGGCAGTTGGGCTGCTTACCCTAACATAAAAAAATACTTTATTCAAGACGGCAGCAGTGAAGCAACCAAAACCTCCTTCGATAAAATTTGCCAGAAGGAACCTTGGAAAAATCTAGCTGTTTTAGGTGACACCCTTCCAGGAGTTGTGATTATTGAGCCGTCAAAGTTGCTGATTGACTACTGGCGAGAACATTTTGGCTTTAGCTACACCAATTTGGAGAGGATGGATTGCTCCAGGTATCTAGATGAACTCAGCCACAGTTCGCGCTTTGACAAAGCCATCACTCTATTTCCATTTGATAATCTAAAGCCTGAAAAACACGCCGTTGATCCAGACACCCACTACAACTTACTTAGTAAAGTGACGCTAGCTGATTCGGGTGTGCAATGTCCTTCATACTCAAGCTACAATCTGCACACCAAGAGTCTGGAAGACATTCAGCTACCAGAGCAATTCCCCTACTTGATCAAAACGTCCCACGGACTCTCAGGAGAAGGCACATACATTATCAGAAGTACCAGCGAGCTGAACTACTGCTTGGAAGAGCTTAGGAAATATCTCAAGATTAAGTTGCTCGATACGATTATTGTCTCAGAGTTCGTCAAGAATGCTGTGCAGAACTACTGCGTACAGTTCTATGTCAACAAAGCGGGAGAGATAACGCTCGTCGGCACTACAATCCAACTGGTCACAGACGAGGGCAGCTATTTAGGGGGACTAATTCACTACCGCGAAACTGACATGAGCAAATTCTTTGAGATGATTGCTGCTGTCGGTCAGTATGCTCACTCCTCTGGATATTTCGGCTTCATTGGCTTCGATGTCTTGGAAGATAAAGACGGACAGCTTTATATAATCGACGCCAATTTTCGAGTCAATGGCTCAACTCCTATGTGCTTGCAGCGTCATACCCTACTGGGGCTAGGAAAAGAGGTGGCTAAATATTCCAGTGACTACCGCATGGATGGGACATTTGACTCCATTTTAGTGACCCTGAAACCAGAATTGGAACGCAAGGATTTTATGATTTTGTCGGCTCTAGAGAAGGTCAAATACGGAAACATCTACACCGAAATTTACGGGATTGTGACTGGAGAGACGCTCGAAGAAATGCAGCACATCGAGCAGAAGTTACAGGCTAAGGGATTGCATTAGTTTAGGTGACAAGGAAGTTTTGTTGCATCAATTTTTGTATTGTATGTAACAGAATTACTTAATTCAGAACTCTTCCTTCAGCGCAAGTAAAACCCATCTAAGGA